>JANPHE010000170.1:0-27333 GCA_031424295.1 Segetibacter sp.
AATTGATATCAAATTGATATCAAAATTTATAAATCATGGAAAAGAATTTTAAACCTTTGAACGGTTATTTTGCATTATTAGTTTCACTTTTTTCCTTAGGTACGAGTATAATATGCCTGACCCAAGTTGAAAATAACCCCGGCGTACTGGCAATAGCCATACCATGCCTATTACTTACCATTTTCATCTGGAAAGGAATATTAATTGTTCAGCCCAATCATTCCCGTGTATTAAACCTTTTTGGGAAATACGTTGGAAGCATAAAAGTTAATGGGTTGTTTTTTGTTAACCCTTTTTATGCATCTATTAAGCTTTCTTTACGTGCTCAAAATCTAGCAACACCTACCTTAAAGGTAAACGACAAGATGGGTAATCCCATAGAAATTGGTGCTGTGATTGTTTGGCAAGTAAGCGACACTTACAAAGCAGCATATGATGTGTCAGATTTCATGGAGTATGTGAGGATTCAAAGTGAGGCTGCTATTAGAAGTTTAACGACAAGCTTTGCATACGATAACATAGAAGATGAAACAGCGCATATCACATTACGTGGTGGTGGAGAAAAAGTAAATGAATTATTGGAAAAAGAGTTAACAGACAGGTTAGCTACCGCAGGTATTACCATCTTGGAAGCTCGGATTAGCCACCTGGCTTATGCACAGGAAATAGCTGGCGCTATGCTTCAAAGGCAGCAAGCTACTGCTATAGTTGCAGCTCGATATAAAATAGTTGAAGGTGCAGTAGGAATGGTTGAGATGGCCCTTGACCAATTGAGCAAGAAAAATATTGTTGAGCTTGATGAAGATAAAAAAGCAACCATGGTTAGTAACTTGCTCGTAGTCCTTTGTGGAGAACGAGGTGCGCAACCTGTATTAAATACTGGATCTCTTTATTAATTTCAGGAATAACCTGGTGTTAAGTTGAACTATTCTTCACTAATTGGAAATGAATTATGCTACATTAACTTGACAGTGGGATTTATTTTCAATAAAAAATATTGCTGTTTTGAGTGCCAAGAAAAGTTTTGTTCTAAGAATAGATGAAGATACATTTAAGGCCATTGAAAAATGGGCAGCAGACGAATTTCGTAGCTCCAACGGGCAGCTGGAATGGTTAATTGATAAAGCATTAAAAGAAGCCGGAAGAAACCCTAAAGCTAAAAACCAAGGAAAAGAAAAAGGAGCTGATAAAGGATAATTATCACAAAATAAAAATCCTTAGTTTTTAGAAAATGAGTCGAAAAAACTAACTATTAGCTTAAATAAATCATTGTACTCATTCATGGGCAAAGTTGATGACCGATCAAATACATCGTGATAGGCTTTGATGCCTCCAAGAGTATAAAAGAAAAAAGCCGGAACCCCTTTTTCTGAAAACCAATAATGGTCGCTATTGGAAGCTTTAGCTCGGGCATTTATTTTGGATAAATATTTGCCCGATACATTAACCTTATTCATTGCCGAAAAAGCTTCTGGAAATTCAGTTGCATTCACAACAGTTATTCCTTCCTCTCCCGTCCCTTCAAGGTCAAGGTTTAGAAGAAAACGAATCTTATTTAACGGCATCAATGGATTTTCCGTAAAATACTTAGATCCAATTAGCCCTGCTTCTTCTCCTGCAAAGCAGATAAAGACAATTGAGTACGGCTGAGGATGCAATGCATAATATTGTGCAAGCGTGAGCATTAAAGCGATGCCACTAGCATTGTCATTAGCACCAGGAAAATAAGTATCTCTACCCATGCCGCCCAAATGATCATAATGCGCTGTAATGATCAGAAAAGAATCCGGTTTTGACAATCCTTTGACATACCCACAAATATTTGAAGTTTTAAAATTTTCGATTACCTCATTTTCCAAATCGGCCTGGAACTTTATTGGGATTTCAGTAAACAATTTTTTGTCAATACTAATGCTTGTAAAATCTGAAGATTCTGGAGCTACTGACCATGTTAGTTTGTCTTCAAAAGATGCGATGAAACGGTAATTTTGATTAATAAAATGAGTACTGTCCGCCTGTTTCAGAATACCGCTGGCATGTATACCTTTACTTTCAGGCGATACTATAAAATCAACACCGGGAATTAGTTTTTTATCGTTGATGAACACTTCCATCCTACCAGGAAATCTATTGACAGGATAAGAGAATTTTTGTTGATAATTATTTCCATTAAAACTTGAGAGTCCAAATGACTTAAACTGATCAGTCAAGAATTCTGCAGCCTTTTTCATGCCATCTTTGGTATAACCCCTTCCCCAAAATACAGGAGAAGTAAGTGTGTCCACTATTTCGCGGGCAAATATAGAATCCTGCGCTTTGGATGTACCAGCAATAAAAAAGAAAAGGATAATAATGTACTTTTTAACCACCTGTTTAGTTTAAAATAAAATTATAAAAAACAGGGAATTCTTCCCGCCAATTTGCTTCATTGTGCTTTCCCAAAGGATCAATAACACTCCTGACATTAAATGAACCTTTGCTTTTTATTTCTTCAACCATTTTGTTCATATCAGGTATCATATCATTGCTTTCCTTTCCACCTGCATAAAAGAAAAGTCGTTTTTGAGTGCTCCATTTTGTATTTTCAATTTCTCCATAAATGGATGGGGCTACCCAAAATGCGGGTGAAAAAATACCAACTCCTGCAAATACATTTGGATATTTAGCCAGTGCATAAATACTAATCAAACCGCCGAGACTGCTTCCTGCTATATAAGTGTTTAATGAATCTTTTAAGGTTCGGTAATTCTTATCAATAAATGGTTTGAGGGTTAACGCTATAAAATCAACATATTGCGACCCCTCGCCTTTGCCGTACTTCTCATGGGCATATGGCATATACTCACTTAACCTTTTATCACCTCCATGATCTATTCCAATAATGATTGCTTCTTTACCGGTCTTTTGCATAATCGTATCCAAAGCCTCATCGACACCCCATTCTCCAAAAGATGCTGTTTGTTCGTTGAACAGGTTTTGTCCATCATTCATATAAATAACAGGATACCGCTTCTTCGCTGTCGAATAATTCTTTGGTAGATAAATCCATATTCTCCTTTTACGGTCAAGCTGGGGCATGTAAAATGCGGTGTCTATTATTCCAACCTGAGCAGTGGCAGTGTTTTGCTTTGGTTTATCTGGAAAATCATCTTTCCAACCTTCAATTTTAAAATTCAATGAGGTATCTTCTGAAAGGTTTATTACATGGTTAGCCACCTCTTCGCCTTTTGCAGTGGTCTCCCATTTATCCCGCCCTCTAGTAAATTTGAATTCATACTTTCCCGAAGGCAAATCTTTTAGCACAATTGCTCGTCGACTAGTGCCATAAGGTTTCAACTTATAATTAATATCATTGGTACTCCAGTTGTTGAATGATCCGGCAATATAAATGTCATCTTCTCTTTTGGTCGCCACTTCATTTACTATTAGTCGAAGTGTAAATTGAGATTTTGCATTTTGCACCAAAACAAGAACACAGAGTAAGATAATTATTCTTTGCACAATAAAAAGGATTATGGAGATGAATGTATAACTAAATAAGAAAGCCACATGTTAAGCGGCTGTGAAAACGTTTAGTCTAGCCATGTTCTCTCTTATGCTACTCATTAAAGGGTCTGAGACAGGAACTACTGGTAGCCTTAGGTAGTTTTCTATAATCCCTATT
Organism: Segetibacter sp.; assembly: GCA_031424295.1. Classification (GTDB taxonomy): domain Bacteria; phylum Bacteroidota; class Bacteroidia; order Chitinophagales; family Chitinophagaceae; genus Segetibacter. The sequence continues at coordinate 3,665 of JANPHE010000170.1, forward strand.
TCAGCTAAATATGCTTTTACACCAGCAGGATTATTTTCTGCAAACAACAAATCAAATCCATCAATCAATTTGTATAATAACGACTTAGCTGTATTAAAATCGCCAAGTAGAGAGAGCCTAATCATTTCTGAAAAATCTTTTGGAAAACAATTTGCGGCCACACTAATTACGCCGTCCATTCCTGCAGCTATAAGGGGTAAGGCCAGATGATCATCTCCGCTGGTTACCAGAAAATCGTTAGGTCTGTGAGCTAGAATGTGCATGCATTGCACCATATTGCCACTGGCTTCCTTAATACCTAAAATATTTGCATTTTCGTTGGCCAACCTTATTGTAGTTTCGGCAGAAATGTTGCTACCGGTGCGGCTAGGGACATTGTATAAAATAATGGGTTGGGGCGAGGCGTCAGCCAACTTATTGTAATGTTGAAAAATTCCTTCCTGAGAAGGCTTGTTGTAATAAGGACTTGAGCTTAGAACAGCAGCAGCCTTATCGAGCGGCAGTGTTTGTAGTTCTTTTACAACGCCATTCGTATGATTACCACCAACACCTATCACAATTGGAACTCGTATACCTACTTTTTCATAAACGAAGTTGATGATGTCTACTTTCTCACTTTGATCCAGTGTTGGAGCTTCGCCTGTTGTTCCAAGAACCACCAGATATTCTACGCCATTATCGATTACAAAATTGAGTAGTTTTTCAAAAGCATTATAATCTACTGTTTCATTTTTTGCAAAAGGTGTAACCAATGCAACGCCTGTTCCCTTTAATGTATTGCGAAGTGACATATGTTCTCATTTCAGCTTTTATAAATCTTTATTCTGGCAATTCTTCCCAAAATCCCATTTTGCAAAACTTTTCTATTCTTTGCTTTATACGTAACTGGGGATCTATTTTCTTTAATTCTTTGAATACAGGAATCAAATGATCTTTTAAGATATTTGCAGCTTCCAAATAATCCCAATGGGCACCTCCAAGCGGTTCAGGAACCACTCCATCAACAAGTCCAAAACCAGCCATATCAGTTGATGTAAGTTTTAATTGTTCGGCAGCCACCTCTTTTTTATCCCAACTGCGCCACAAAATGGAACTACAGTTTTCAGGTGAAATAACAGTATACCAAGAGTTTTCAAGCATAAATACTTTATCGCCTACTCCAATTCCCAATGCACCGCCGCTAGCACCTTCACCAATAATAACACAAATAATGGGCACTTTTAGTCTAACCATTTCATATATGTTTCTTGCAATGGCTTCACCTTGTCCTCTTTCTTCTGCTTCCATTCCAGGAAAGGCCCCCGGAGTATCAATAAGCGTAAGAACTGGTTTGTTGAATTTTTCTGCAAGCCTCATCAACCTGAGTGCCTTTCGGTACCCTTCTGGGTTTGCCATTCCAAAGTTGCGTTGTTGACGCATTTTTGTATTTATGCCCTTTTGCTGACCTATAACCATAATGGTTTCTCCACCCAATTGAGCAAAGCCACCAACCATTGCTTTGTCTTCTTTTACATTGCGATCTCCATGAAGTTCAAGGAAATCAGTGCACATATTGCTTATGTACTTTAAAGTGTAAGGTCTATCGGGATGCCGGCTTAGTTGTACCCGCTGCCATGGTGTAAGATGTTCGGTTATTTCTTTCCTTTTTTCAATAATAGAATCGTTCAATTGTACCAAGGTACTGCTATAATCCACCTTAGCGTTCTTATCTGCAAGTCGCTTGGTTTGATCTATTTGCTCATACAATTCCCTGATAGAAGATTCAAAATCAAGAAACTGTCTGTTAGGATATTCTGGCATAGTCAGTTTTTGTGGAGGGTAAAATTAGGTGATTGATGTTGAAAACAAATGCCATTCAGCATTTTTCCAATAAATCCAGGGCTTATTAGGCTTCATTCCCTCCTTTTCATTATTAGAATACTTGAGATTTTATTTTTCCACATATTAAATAAAGGGTGACAAATAGCATTTTCAGCTTTCCCTTTCAATAAATCCTCTAAAATCGGACTTTCACAATCTTGCAGCAGTCTTATCGCTCAACAAAATACATATCTATGACCCCCTTATTTTTAGCCTCAATTTTCCCACGATGGGTGCAGGTAAATTTATCTTTTACAATTTCATAAGTGGTGCCACTGATATTCACTCTACCTACTGCACCACTACTTTCCATTCGAGAAGCAGTATTTACGGTATCACCCCAAATATCATATGCGAATTTTTTTATGCCAACTATGCCTGCAACTACAGGACCTGAATGAACCCCAAGCCTCAATTCAAAATAGGGTTGACCTTTGGCTATCCGATCTTGTTTATTCTCTTCTATAAATTTAACCATCTCTAATCCTGCAGCTACTATATCGAATGGATTTGTTTTATTGGCTACAGGAAGTCCTCCTGCACACATGTATGAATCTCCAATGGTTTTTATCTTCTCAATGCCATATTTGGTAATAATGCGGTCAAATGCGCTGTAGCAATAATTTATTTCCTCTACCAATTCTTCTGGTGTGAGGATTTCACTTGCTTGTGTAAAATTTTTGAAGTCCGTAAACAATACGCTCACCAATTCGAAGCTTTTTGTTTTGGCTTTTCCGGTTGCTTTTAGTTCTTCAGCCGTTTCTTCCGGTAGGATATTAAGTAACAAAGCTTCGCTCCGCTTCTTTTCCTTTCCAATTTTATTTCTTTGTGCAAAAAATACTAAAGCAAATAAAAGCATAATGGCAAAACCACCGATAAAACTAGACATCACAATCTTTTGCCTTTGGATTTCCTTATTCTTCAACTCTTTGTCTTTGTTCAACAAAGTTATTTTCGCTTCTTTTTTCTCAAGGTCAAATTTAAACTGCAATCTTCCCATTTTCTGGTCTATATCAATGTTGTAGATAGTATCTTTAATTGCAAGTAAAAGTTCATTGTATTTATAAGCAGTTTCAAAATCTGCTTTGCGATAAAAACAATTTGATAAACCTTCATAAATTTCTTTTATTTCAGTATTTGCATGTAAAATGTTGGCAACAACAAGTGCTTTATTGAAGTAGTCGATAGCCGTATTTATGTTCCCTTTAGCAGCATAAACCTGTCCCAAACCTACCAGAGATTGTGTTTGATCAAGTTTTGAATCTAGCTTTTCAGAAAACTTAAGAGCTTCATTATGAATATTGATAGCTCTATCAAATTCTTTTTGAATAGTATATATTTTGCCAATATCGTTTAATGTGTAAGGTAGATCCTCCGTGTTCTTGTAGGCTTTTTCGGAGATAAAATAATATTCCAAAGCAGTAGCATAATTGCCAAGCTTAAAATAAGTTTCACCAATGTTTACTGCGGCAGCCCCTATAGTTTTTTTGTCATTAATTATTAGACTTAGTTTATAGGCTCTAAAGTAATAATTTAAAGATTCGTTGTAGGTAACTTTTTTGTTTGAATAAACACCTCCCAAATTGATTAATGCACTTACAATTCTTAAAGTATCATTCAATTCTTCTGCTATTTTTAAGGATTGCAAATTTAATTCCATGGCTTTAGCATCATCCCCTTGATTAAAATAAACAACTGCCTGATTGCTTAGCATATTTGCAACGCCTTTTTTATCGTTAAGTAAAGTATAAATAGTAATTGCTTCCTGCCAAGTAATTACCGCTTCTTTAAACTTACCTCTCTGGTAATAACCATTTCCAATATTCTTAATAGCAAGTACAAAACCAGTATTGAAATGAATTTCATTTGCCAATTTCTTAGCATTCATTGCAATAGCTATAGAAGAATCAAGATTGCTATTTATGTACGCCTTACTCAAAGCATTTAATACATTTACCCGAGTGGTGTCGTGAATATTGCTTGAAAGCAATCTTTTCAAACTATCGACTTCGTTTGCTTGCACCCGAGATTGAAAGCTAAAGCAAATAATCAAAGTCAATAAAATTAACCGGTTGGCCCCTTTTATCATTACTACATTTATTAAAATACAACGTCTAAGTCGAAAGTTTTATAATTCTTGCAGACACTGTGAAAATAGTACATTTTATAAAAAGATTGCCCTAGAAACAAATGAAATTATTTGTTTGGTTAGAACAGGTTATAACATCAACCCAAGCCTGCTTAACTATCGAATCTTGTCCGGCAAATAAAAATAAACAGGGCTGCCTTTACGACAGCCCTGTTTATTATGTAATGATCATTAATTGTTAAGCCTAAAATCATTTTGTTTTAACCAAAACGACCACTTTTCTTTGGTAGCCTTGGGTCACTTCGGCAAAGTAAGTTCCAACACTCCATTTTGCTTCCCCAACCTTAATGTTGGCATTAACCTGTGTTTTAAGCTCAGAAATGTATTTGCCGGCATTATCCAAAATCTTTATCATTACAGGGGTTTTCACATCCGCACTTTTCACATTTAATGTAAAATAAGTAGTGCTTGGATTTGGAGAAACTACTACCTTAAATGGCGCTTCTATTTCTTTGCTTTCCCGAGCAGCTGCTTTGGCAAGGGGTATAAATGGAATACAAGCTCCACCACCATTCCAAGTTGTATTTTTGGCATTTCCCTTTACTGCCTCCACAATAAATAAACCCGACATTACTACATCTTTACCAGTTACTTTTAACTCACCTTCAGGCATAACTACATTTACATTTACTATGGTATTTTCGCCACTTACATCAAATGATTTGCCTGGAGATACATGGAAGGTAACTTTTGGTCCACCCAAATTGATACGTGTATAGTGGTTAATATCAACTTTTTCTTTAACTCTTACAATAGTAATATTTGAAAATGAAACCCTTGTTAAAGCATTGGCCGAACCATTTTTCATCCGTAGCGCTTCAATATTGATATCAGTAGCGGTAAAGGTTGCCATGGCACCTTCTTCAATAGTTATAGTACCGTAATTATTTCCTGTAATTGTTGCCGTAACATTCTTCCGAATGGTTAGATTATTGAATCTGCCAGATGGTACGACCCCATTTACGGTTTGGTCATAGTTGCCCGATAAACCACCTCCATTATAGGCCAATAAAGTGGTGGCAGGACCTCCAGTTGCCGGAATTTTATACGTATTATCAACAGCAGAAGGTTGGTTTACTTCTATTTCTCTTGCAAAAACACTATACGGATTCAGCACATTATTCTTACCAAATTTCGCTTCGCCTTTTATGTCGGTGACTCCAATGTTCCCATTAAACTGGTTATCGGCGGCAAATTCTACTTCCTTTTTAGCATAAATTACATATCCGGAAACCAAAGGAGCGCTTATTGTAACCGAAATTTGAGGTGAGGTACACCCGCCGGTATTTTTAGCCGCTAAAGTATGGTTGCCAATACCCACGGTAAAACCGGCTATAGGATATGGTTCAAAAGGATTACCATCTAAACTGTAAAAGAGACCTCCTGGAAAATTAACCAAAATAATACCGGTACTTACACCACAGGTTGGTTGAGTTACACTTACTCTTGGGGGCAAAAGACTTTCTGGTGCTGCATTTACAGTTATAGTTGTAGCTGCTGAAACACAACCCGATGTATTCCTGGCAGTTAAACTATAAGTACCCGTTGACAATCCTGAGAATACTCCAGATGTATTGGTGTACGTTGTTCCATTGATGCTAAAGGTCAATCCTGATATAGATGAAGTGACGGAAATCGTTCCGGTTGCAACAGTACAAGTAGGTTGAGTTATACCAGCTGTTGGTGCTGATGGTGTAGGTGGTTGTGCGTTTACAACAACACTTGTAGCCGATGAAGTACAACCCGATGCATTCCTAGCAGTTAAACTATAAGTACCCGTTGACAATCCTGAGAATACTCCAGATGTATTGGTGTACGTTGCTCCATTGATGCTAAAGGTCAATCCTGATATAGATGATGAAACCGAAATCGTTCCGGTTGCAACAGTACAAGTTGGTTGAGTTATACCAGCTATTGGTGCTGATGGTGTAGGTGGTTGCATACCGATAATGACATCATGAGACAAAGCCGAGATACAACCATCAGAATTTGTAACGGTAAAGTTGTAGGTCCCAGTAGTTAAACTACTTATGATAGCATTAGTACTACTACCTGCAATATTACCTGGATTAATTGTCCAGCTACCAGAAGGCAAACCACTTAGAGATACAGTGCCTGTTTCTAAAGTGCATGTTGGCTGCACAATACTTTCAACAAATGGAACATTAACACTTGCAGGTTCATCTATAGTTATTACGTCTGCAATGATTGAACATTGATTTGCATCAACCACAGTCACTTTGTAAGGCGAACCAGCAGCATTGACAATAAAAGTACTATCATTCTGGAATGACCCTCCGTTAATGCTATATTGATACCCACCACTTCCACCGGAAGCATTTACTGTTAGTATAGTATTTCCGCCGTTGCAAATAATGGTACCCGCTACCAAATTAACCACTAGTGGAGTTGGTTCAACAATACTGCCGCTAACAACAACAGAACAACCCTTGGCATCTGATATAGTATAAGTATAAGGCCCTGCAGAAAGACCTGTCTGAGGGTCTGCCCCTGTATATGGAGCATTGCCACCACTCACATTAAATGTAAGGGTAGTATTGCCCCCATTACAAACTATAGAGTCAGCGGTAGCAGTTGCTGAAAGGATTGGTCCAACTTTCAATGTACCTGTATCATAAACAATAGTATAATTAGGCACGGAGTCTGTGAAAACTAATCCATAAGGAACTATTTTATAAATTCCCGCAGCAAGATTTCCAGTACCCACATTGTTGTTTTGATCATCTAGTACAATGTATTCTGGACCGCTTGCTATAACAATGCTATCATCATCATCATATTGATAAATGTAGTTGCTATCAAGGTAATTAGGTTGCGCACCATTGCAACCTGAAATTGTATCTTTTGCTTTTACGTATAAAGTTTCAGGAACGATAGTTAAATGACCTAAACCATAAGTAATATCATAGTTTTCAGAGATTAAAACACCAGGACCTATTAACCAATTTCCGACCTGATAACCAGTAATCATATTCATGGATTGAAATCCCGACAAAGAATCGGCATCAGGGCCATAAATATCCAAAGAATCTACAATCAATAAAACATTTTCATTGGTTTCATTATTAAAACTACTTGTATTTACAACACCTTTAGCGTTTACAACGCCTTTGGCATTTACTACTCCTTTGGCATTCACAGTTGCAATTCCATTTACTACACCTTTTGCATTCACAACACCCTTTGCATTCACAACGCCTTTGGCATTTCTCAAAATCCCATTTGTAGAGTCTAATTGGTAATCGAAAATAGACTCAGGTGCTAAAAATATCAAACTTGTAGTATCAAAAACTATACTATTTACAACCCCTTTGGCATTCACTACTCCTTTTGCATTCACTACTCCTTTTGCATTTGTTTCAGATTTTCCTGTTGCCATGAAACTCATGTTTTGAAAATCATTTTCATTCAACCTACTTCCGCTTTGATTATTATTAATAAGTACTACGGCATCAGACATTTGTAATTGATGAGAAGTTTCTAGAGAATCAACAAAAGCAGACAAAATTGACGAATCAATATTCGAGGAATTATAAACATAGTCAAATTTCATAGCTTTCCCTTTGATTGAGGAACCATAAACTATCGTCGTATCACGAGGTGTGATGGTTAATGGCATACGATTGATTGTCAGTACACCATCCTCAAATGCGTAGTTATAAAATTCAGAAAGCGCTTTTGATTCTGGTATGGAAAGGTCAGTCACTTTTGAAGATGCTCTTCTATAATATTGACCAATATTGCTGAGTGAGTTGGCGGATGAACTAAACTCAATATCTGTTAGACCAAGTTCTGAAACAGATACTCCAGTTTGAGACAAAGGCACATTGTTTATCGTTACTTCATAAGAGTATGGAGGTATTACTTCACCGAATTTTTTAACTGCATTGTTCACCGTTATCTTCACATTCCTCTTCTCGGTTCCAAAGAAATACAACGAATCACTTACCCCACCATCAAGGCCTAAAGGACTCTTAGGAGGATTATAAACTGTAAGTGGCGGATTTCCTAAGAAAGCAGGAATGTCTGCCACTGCCTGCGTTCCATTATTTGTAATAATAGCAGGGATGGTATCGTACTGGAAAATAACTTGTGCATTCGGCGCAAAATATTCACCCTGAATTACCACAGTTACAGGTTGGGTACCAGGCGTAAAGGATGAGTCTTGCAAATGGAAACTATCAACAATGGGGAAAGGATTTGCAAATGTTTGCAATGCCCTGTCAGCTTGCAATAAGCCACCTCCACTATTAATATCATAGCCCGAATCATACATATCAATTGCAGAATTCTGCATCAACGATTTCATTTGACTTCCGGTAAATGATTCTCCATCGTAGTATTTCTTCTTAGCCTCCATCAGCAAAGCTGCTACTGCAGCAGCATGTGGAGCTGCACATGAAGTACCAAAGAAGTTAGGAAATAAATCATTGTCAATATTTACCCCTCCAAAGTTCACAGTTGTGTTCACACCATTAGGTGCAACAATGTCGGGTTTATTACGATCAACGCCTTCCACTGGTACGCCACCTCTTGATGAGAATGAGGCAACCGTTGGATTGTTTACTCCAAATCGTGGAGTGTTGGTATAAAGCACTGCTGCAACAGCAATAGAAGATGCGGCATTTGCCTGGCCTACAACAGTTCCTTTATTGTCAACATTTTGGAATGCGCCTTCGCCTCTAAACATGATGACTTTAAAATGAACATTCTGATTACCGTTTTTACGGGTAATGATTAGTTTAGCATCTATTTGAGACCTAACTACAAAAGGCAAGATTTCAAAAGGATCTCCATCAGTATTGTCTCTGTTAAAACCAAACAACCTTCTTCCAAACTGATCTACTAAATAGATATCAAGATCATTCTTAGCACCAACACTGTCTACTGAGTAAAAATTATCATCCCACTGAAGTTCAATCGTATAACTTCCCTTTGGTAAACTCATATCCTGGTAATAGTTTCCACCACCAAAATCATGCGCTTCACCCACATAACCACTCGGAGCGGGTATTGGTGTGAAATCACCTTCAAAGGACTTGCTGCCGAAGTTGCCCGCTGAAGTGAAATAGTTAACACCTGATGCGCTAACGTCATCAACTGCTTTTGCTATCACTCCATCTTTAAAGAAAGGCTCTGTCAAATAAGTAATATCATCTACTATAACATTGCAACCTGAGTCACGCAGTTTCCTTATGCCGTCTGCGAAGTTGCCGGCGCTTACAAATCCGGAACGGAACAATAGTTGTGCATTAGGTGCTACATCGTGAACAATTTGTAACATAGCCCTTCCCTCATCTGATGCTCTGCCATATGGATATTCAGCAGATACTCCAATACCATTGGTATAATTAGCATTACCAATACCCGGCAAATCACCATTCACTACATCAGTCTGTGCAGGATTGCCAAACTTGGTATTGTAGCTGTCTGACATTACACCCACCTTTATTCCTTTACCGGAAACCTTCCATGCCTTTCTAGCCTTATCAGACATGATAGATTTGTCGCCCTGTGTTGTTGCAAGACCAGTCTTAACTATATTGTTAGTTTGTCCAGAAAAGACAGGACGTACATAATTAATACTGTCATCAAGTGCATTCAACTTAGGCAAATTGGCAATGGGATACATACCAGTAATAATCAACGATTCATTTCCATTGTCCACAAAGCTATTCATACCATATTGTGGTGTTTGCAAAACATTAAATACATCATTGGTGAAACCTACATTCGTAATAGCTTCAATTAATACTTGAGTACTATCACTATTGAAAACAAAGAGTTTGTTATCGGCTTTTGTTTTAACTATTGTACCCGGTGCTTCGTTCATTTGCGTTAACTCCGTTCCAATTATGCTGTTCACCGTGTCATTTGATGGTGGTTCATAATATGGAATGATACAATGGGCTAGTGTAACACTGACGGTATCTTTTGCTACGCAACCATTGGCATCTGTTACTGTATAAAAGTAGGTATTACCTGCAGTAAGGTTGGTTGTGTCGCTACCTGTATATGTAAACGGAGCCAAACCATTAGTGATATTTAGATTTAAATCTCCGCTGGACTGATTTTTTTCAATACATAAATAGAGCGAATCCTCTACTGAAGCAGATACAGTCATGTTACAGATGACATTGCAACCTGTATGAACGACTGCATTGCTATCATTGCAATCTGTATTATTATTCACGTAACCAAAGGGCTGATTGCAGGATGATACTACAAAAGACGAATAACCTTCTCCGTCAAAATAAGTGCCTATTTGATTAGTTCCATAACCATCGTTATCTCTATCATAGTACCAATTAACCGGTTGATAAATGGATGCATTGCTATCATTACAATCACCATTGTTAAGAACTGTACCTGATTGCAAACTGCAAGCAGCTACCGCAATGTTTGAGCCGTAACCGTCTCCATCATTATCTTGAAAATACCCGTTATAAAGTTGTGCCGCGAAACTATATCCACCACCACAGTCTTTTGCTTCTACAGCTATTGTATTGCTACCATTTAAGTTGAGGTATGAAGTAATATCAATTCCAAAATTAGGCCCTGCCTGACAATCATTATCTTGAGTAACCAAAGTACCATTGATATAAATTTTAGCATCATCATCTACTGCATAATCCAATACAATATGATCTGCTGTATTGAGGGTAAATGTTTTTCTAAAATAAGATTGAACTCCTGCACTAGATGGATCCCAAATACCAGAAGGACGAGGAGTAAAGTTTGTAAGAGAACCATCGGGACCTGAGACTAATGCATTGTTCCAACTAGCATCATTAAAATTAGGCTGCTCCCATCCTGCTCCGGGATTTGTTGGGTATGTTTTCCAAGTACCATCCGTTAATACCAAATTACAAGGTCCGCAACTCAAATTATAAGTTGCGCCGGCATCTTTTCCACCGCTCCAGTTTGCATTCATGTAGGACGGATCATCTACTTGAATACAGGTTAACGATGGATTATTGGTTGCATCAATCGTAATGTAGTTATTAAAGTTTCCGTTTTTAATGTTCAAACTTGTTAACTGATTTGCATAGCAATACAATTGAACCAATGAAGTTAAAGATGAAGCATCTAAACTTGTAATTGCATTGGTGCCGCAGCTTAAATATCCAAGAGCTGTGTTGTTAGATACATTTAATGCAGTTAAATTATTATTATCAAGATTCAAACGATTAAGTACAGTTAGATTAGAAACATCAATACTTGAAATTGTATTGTTCTGAAGATACAATTGAGTAAGTAAAATGTTATTTGCTACGTTGATCGATGTTATACCTGTATTACTCAAATCAAGAAAATTAAGATTAGTAAGTGCAGAAACATCTACTGGTGTAGATAAATAATTGTGACTGGCAATAAAGCTGGTTAGTCCGGTAAAAGCTTCAATACCGGTTAGGTTGGCAATGGAAAAGCTATCAACATTGATAGATCCGGTAAATGCAGCAGCTTCTGCACACTGAATTTCTCCATCGCTATTGGTATTGATAGCAGCATTTGCTAACAACGCAGTTTTAAAGTTTGCATCGGGGATGTTGATATAACAAGGAGGGGAAACAGTTCCGGATGCTACACCACCAGGCTCTACCCAGTTTGAACTTGGTCCAATTAATGCGAAATTATTTAAGTTTCCATCTCGGTAATATCCGCTTGAATCGGTAAGCGTAACAATAGTACTGTTATCACCGCCTGCTATGCCTTGATTAAAATGGTAATTAGCAATTAAACCATTAACTGAACCATGGTATTCGCCATCTTTATTGCCTAATATTTCCTGAGCTGAAAGTCTACGGTTCCAAATTCTGAATTCATCTATTTGGCCCATAAAATTACTGAAGGAAAACCCAACGGTACCAATAGTATAATAACCTAAAGAGTTTCGGGGTACATAAGACACCTCATTTCCAACTTCTATACCATCCCTGTAAATTCTTTTAATTTTCGTAGCAGCATCATATGTACATGCATAGTGATGATAAAAAGTATCAGTGTATGGACCGGCTGCTACTTGGTCACCTTTAAATAAGTCATCGCCATAAAATTCAAAAACAAAATAGTCATCACTCTTGAAGCCAATATTTATAGCACCTGTTGTACCGTTATTTTGACTGAAAATTACCTCTGCCTTTCCAGTGGTATCTCTCTTAGCCAAAAACTCAATAGAAAAATTGCCGACACTTAAATCGAGATTGGGAACGGTAACGTAATCATCAACGCCATCAAGGCTCAAAGCAGCAGCAAGTGTTGTAGGCGGAATACAATTGGTTCCCGTAACAACCCCACCTGGTGCTGTCCAATTTGAGCTGGATCCATTTAAAACAAAATTATTAAGCGTTCCATTATTGCTATTTCCGCTTGCATCAGTTAATGTCAGTTCTGTAAGGTTAGCAGCTCCGGCAAAACCCTGATTAAAATGATAAGCTGATAATAACCCTGGTTGGGGTATTATTTCGCAGTTCATATTGGCTTGAATTTCGGTTTGTGAACGGGCTACATTCCAAATACGTACTTCATCTATATCAGCATTTCCATAACGAATACCATCCCCAATCCATCCCCCAATAGCTAAGGGCGTTAAGCTATTATTTGCCATATTACCAGTTTCTGTTCCAACTCCATCAAGCACCCCGTTCAAATATAGTTTGTGATTACCTGAACTGTAAACAATGGCAATATGATTCCATCCATTGCCGGGTGAAGTGGAACCAGTAATTGCATTAGACAACGCATTATATGGCACCCAAACAATTTTTGCGCTATTTGGGTCTGCACTATTCAGCGCAATAATCTGATTTGAAAATTGATAATTCTCTTGTCTTGATAAAACGGGACCAAAAACAGGTAACGAACTATCAGCTCCATCCTGTGTAGTGCCGTTCCACTTAACCCACATTTCAATGGTTCCGGTTTGCAAATCATTTAAACCTCCTCCATTAGGTATTGCGACATAATCATCCACCCCATCAAAATTTAAAGCAGCTGCTGCTACAACAGGTGGTGTACACACAGTTCCTGAAACCACTCCTCCAGGTGCAACCCAGTTGGATGTTGAACCGGATAATGCGAAGTTGTTAAGTGTACCATTATTTCCGTTGCCGCTTGCATCGGTCAGCGTAAGTTCTGTTGGGTTAGCAGCTCCGGCAAAACCCTGATTAAAATGATAATTCGCAACCAAACCCGGAGTGTTGGAAGGCAGTTCACAATTCATGTGTGCCTGAATTTCGGCTTGCGTGAGTGCTACGTTCCAGATACGTGTTTCATCCATCCATCCATTTATAAATCTTCCTATGGCATCACGTCCGATGGTCAACGGACCGTTATTGACTGCACCTAAAGCAATACTGCCAGTGCCTTCGATATTTCCGTTAACATAAACAGACACAGTGGTACCATTCACAACCCACGCAAGGTGATAAAGGTTGCCCGGCACTAAGGCATAATTGCTTTCGTAAGCTCCTGCACCATTAAAGAAACCAAGCACTGAATTACCATTGTTTATAAAGCAACGATAATTAGCGTTATCACCTATTTCCGTCTTATCAAATAATGCCTGATCATCGCCAGATACAGCATTGTAATAAAACCAGGTTTCGAATGTTGCAGCAGTTGATAAATCAAGGGAATTATTATCAGGAACAGAAACATAATCATCTGCTCCATCAAAGTTAAGTGCGGCGGCTGCTATACCGACACATCCATTTCCCGGATAAATTCCGGCGTTATTATCATCACAATCGGTATTGTTATTTGAGGTATTGCCACCTACGCATGCAACAAAAGTTGTAGAACCATATCCATCACCATCGTTGTCCAAATAGATTAATAAGTTGTCATCGCAATCAGTGCTATCTTCTACATAACCCACAGGTGTACAGTATCTGGAACCGAGTACAAAATTTGCAGCATTACCAAAGCCATCTAAATCATTGTCAATAAAATACCTTGTAGCTACAAATGTGGTACAGGTACTATTGGCAGGAGAACCATCAGCTACCCAGTTTGACGCAGTTCCGTTCAATGCAAAACCGGTGAGCAAACCATTATTAGCATTACCCGATGTATCAACAAGCGAAGTAACAAGACTGTTGTCAGCATTGTCAAATCCTTGGTCGAAATTATAACCAGCCAGCAAACCAAATTGTGGTGAACTGAACTTGCAATAATTAGTATTTTGAATTTCATATTCGCAAAGCACTCTATCCCAAACTCTCAATTCATCAATACTTCCATCAAATTCATCTCCACTATAGGCATTTGCCCCAATGCGGGATATAGTGCCATCTCCAACGAAAGACGATGGTATAATAGCCTGACCTATCAAAATACCGTCTCTGTATACCTTACGCTCCTTTGTAACATTGTCAAATGTACAGGCCCAATGGTGCCAGTTGATATCATTGGTAATGGGAATCTCGAAGTCGTTTGGTCCACCCCAGAAATTAAAAATGAATTCATCATTAGCTGAAAATCCAATATGCAACAGTTGATTATCGCCAGCTGATGAGCCTTGAGAGAACGCTACATCATATGTGTTAGTTGAGTTTCGCTTTAACCACATTTCAACGCTAAATGATTTATTAGAAAGATCTATACCTGCATTATTTATAGACACTTGGTCATCCACACCATCAAAGTTTAAAGCTATAGCAGGTGTCAGCGGGCAAACCAAACTAAAGGTAGCATTTGCATTTTTTCTTGCACTCCAGTTTGCATTCATGTATGCCGGATTATCTACCTGAATACAATTTAAATTTGGCGTACTGCTATATCCAACACCACCTGCTGCAAATGACGTAAGGTTTGTATTGTTTCCATTCTGGATATTCAAAGTGGATAATGCAGTACCGAAGCACTCAATAAGCGTTAGATTAGGCGTGGTATTTAATCCTGTTAAACTAGCCAACAAAGGATTGTTATAGCATCTTACGTGTTCTAATAAAGTATTGTTTCTCAGATCTAAACTTACCAACAAATTGGTAGAGACCTCAAAGAAGACTAAAGCAGTGTTGTTAGATAAATCAAGGTTTGAAATTTGATTGGCATTGATGTCCAGATTAGTTAACAAAGTATTAGCTGACAAATCTAAACTTGTAAACAGATTGGTAGATGCAGATAAGGTGGTTAAAGCTGTGTTATTCGACACGTTTAAAGTGGGTAGTTGATTGCTAAAGCAGCGTAAAGCAATTAATGAAGTATTATTAGAAACATCCAAACTTGTAAGTTGGTTGAAAAAGCAACGTAAATCAGTTAAGGCTGTATTGTTTGAAACATCTAAACTAATAAGTTGATTGCTCTGGCACTGCAAATTAGTTAAGGCAGTATTGGAACTAACGTTCAAACTGGTAAGCAGGTTTTGTGCGCAATTAAGTGCTGTGATATTTACAAATGCTTCAATACCTGTTAAATCACTAATGCCTAAATTGTTTACAATAATACTACCGGTATAAGCTGCCGCTTCTGAGCATTGAATTTCTCCATCGCTGTTGGTATTAATGGCAAGATTGGCAAGTAAGGCTGCTTTAAAGTTTACGTCGGGAATGTTGACAATACATGGTGAAGAACAATTCGTACTGTAAATAGTAGCAGCATCTTTTGCACCACTCCAATTACTATACATGAACCCAATATTATCCACTTGAATACAGACTAATAATGGATTATTAATTGCATTAAAGTTAATCAAACCATCATTACTTCCATTCTGTAAGTTTAAACTTGTAAGCTGATTATCCTGAGCAGTTAACTGCCTAAGATTTTGGTTGGTAGATACATCTAGAGAATTTAACTGGGTTGAATTAACGTATAACTGACTAAGCAAGGTTTTGTTGCTTACATCTATTGAATTTAATGGAGAGAAGCTAGCATCTAAAACTCTTAAGTAAGATAATGCGTTTACATCAAGCGATGCAATTCCTGTATTTTTTGTTGATATTTCCTGAAGTTTTATATTTGGGGAAACATCCAATGATGAAATACCAATATTACCCTCAAGACTTAGATAAAGTAATTCAGTATTATTTGAAACATCAATAGTTGTAAGTTGATTATTTGCGCAAAATAAAGTTTGAAGGTTTACAAGCATAGATACATTAATAGTATTAATTTGATTATTACTTATATCCAGTCCAACCAAGCCAGTATTAGTGGAAAAATCCAACGATGTCAACTGATTTCCTGAAATCAACAACGTATTCAAAGCTGAATTGGAAAACAAGTTAATAGATGATAACTGATTATTTCTACAGGTCAAATAATTCAGTCCGGTAAATGCTTCTATTCCAGCTAGGTCAGCAATATTTAAATTATCTATTGAAAAATAACCGATGAATGAAGCAGCTTCACTACATTCAATTTCACCGTTGCTATTGGTATTGATATCGTTTCTACCTAACAGGTATGCTTTGAAATTTGCATCGGGAATACTGACAATACAAGGAACAGGACATACAGTACTGTAATTAGCACCCGCATCTTTTGCTGCACTCCAATTGGTATTCATACAGGCAGGGTCATCTACTTCTATGCAGATGAATGGAATATTTTGAACTGCATTGAAATAGGTCAAAGCAGCACAATTGATGTTCTTCATATTAAGACTTGTCAACGCATTGGCAGCACAGTTAAAATAGGTTAATCCGGGATTTGCAGAAACATCCAAACTCGTTAATCCATTTAATGCAACTTCAAAAAAGGTTAATCCGGTAATTCCGGTAATATTCAAATTTGATATTATGTTTGACCCAATTGACAATGTAGCGAGCTGCAAATTGGTAGATAAATCTAGGCTTGTCAACTGGTTACCTCCACCATTCAGAATGGTTAAATTTGTACAGCCCGTTAGATTAAGGCTGGATATTCCATTAACGCTGCAATAAACTGTTTGTAGCGCTGTGTGTCCGCTTAAATCTAAAGTGGTAAGCGCATTTTGATTGCAAAATAAAGTGACTAATTGAGTATTACTGCTTAGGTCCAATGATGAAATTGAATTGTTGGTACAAACGAGTACAGTTAATGAAGTAAATGCTTCTATGCCTGTTAAATCTGAAATACTTTGACCAGTAACATCTATGCCACCTGTGTAGGCTGCTGCTTCAGCGCATTGAATTTCTCCGTCACTATTTGTATTTATTGATGCATTAGCCAATAATGCTGCTTTAAAATTTGCATCAGGGATGTTGACGATACAAGGAAGTGGACAAACTGTGCTATATGTTGCACCGGCATCTTTACCTGCACTCCAGTTGGTGTTCATGTAGGTTGGATCATCTACCTGAATACAAGAAAGATTAAGATTGTTAAGGGAATTGAAATTTGTGAGGTTGGAATTATTTCCGTTTTTAATATTCAAGCTTGTGAGCAGGTTATCATTACAAGACAACTCAATTAATACTGATTGGCGAGATACATCTAAATCAACTAGTTGATTGTTATTACACCTTAAAATAGTTAATGCTGTATTTGAGGCTACATTCAAACTAGTCAACAAATTGTTACTACAAGCAAGAAATTGTAATGCAGTATTACTTGAAACATCAATTGAACTAATCTGATTGTCCCGGCATGAAAAATTGATCAGCGCGGTATTCGTGCTTACATCAATCGCAGTTAACTGATTATTGTAACATGTTATACGGGTTAGATTGGTATTTGCAGAAACATTAAGAGTATTCAGTTGATTATCGGAACAAATTAAATCCTCAAGTGCCAAATTCGTAGATAAATCAATGTTTGTGAACAGATTATTTGTACATGCTAATTGAATAAGATTAATGTTATTTGAAAGATTAAGTGATGATAATAAATTGTAATTGCATTGCAATTTGTTTAACGCTATATTGTTTGTTAGATTCAGTGAAGTCAACTGATTAACATTGCAATACAATAAAGTTAGAGCCGTATTTGAAGATAAATCGAGGCTTGCAAGTTGATTATCGGAACATTGCAACTCTGTGATCTGTGTAAAGGCTTCTATACCGGTTAAATCTGAAATCCCCTGATTGTTTATATTAAGTTCACCACTAAATGCCGCCGCCTCACTACACTGAATTTCTCCATCGCTGTTTGTATTGATAGCAGCATTTGCTAACAACGCAGCTTTGAAATTTGCATCCGGGATGTTGACAATACATGGAAGCGGACAAACTGTGCTATAGGTTGCACCAGCATCTTTAGTCCAACCACCATATCCATTTGCATTTGCAACATTATCAACTTTTATACAGGTCAGTAGTGGAGTAAATCTTACATCGAAGTTGGCTAGGGTTGCATTGTTGCCGTTTTGAAGATTAATACTTGTAAGAGGAGGATTAGTTTGCGCAGTTAAATTGGTTAAATTAGCAAATGCTGAAAAATCAAGCGAGGTAAATTGATTATCGTTCAGATATAAAGTAGGAAGATTTATGCTTGAAGATAAATCTATACTGCTAAGTTGGTTATGCTCAAATGAAGCAAAAGTTAAATTTATTAACCCACTTAGATTTACACTTGTGAGTAGATTATAACCTGACTCAATAAAGCTAAGCGAGGTGTTATTAGAAAGATCTAAAGTAGTTAGCTGGTTAAAGGAACTTTCTAATCTGGTAAGTGCAGTGTTCGCTGAAAGGTTGATAGACGTCAATTGATTATTGTAAACACGCAATAATGTTATTCCTGTAAATGCTTCTACACCTGTCAAGTCTGAAATGTTTTGACCGTTAACATCTATTCCTCCTGTATAAGCAGCCGCTTCTGAGCATTGAATTTCTCCATCGCTGTTTGTATTGATAGCAGCATTTGCTAACAACGCAGCTTTGAAATTTGCATCGGGGATGTTGACAATACATGGAATAGGACAAACCGTACTAAACGTAGCACCTGCATCTTTATCTCCACTCCAATTGGCGTTTGAGTATGCAACATCATCTACTTGAATACAGGTTAATGATGGGTTGTTTTTAAGATCTAGTGAAACAATATTTGCATTGGCTCCATTTTGCATATTCAATGAAGTAAGCTGATTGTTATTGCAAAAAAGGATAGTAACCAATGGATTTGCAGAAATATTTAACCCCGTTAAAAGGTTATCGCTACAATACAATTCTATCAAAGCAGGGTTATTTGATAAATCTAAACTTGTTAATACTCCACTATTTGCATAAAGGAATTTTAATGCGGTAGCTTGACTTACATCTATACTGCTTATTAAATTTCCTCCTATATTCAATAAAGTAATACCCGTTGGCAATCCTGTTATACTCGTCAGTTGATTGTTGGTTACATCTACTTGGGTAATACTTGTATTTAATGTTAAATCAAGACTACCTGTTAGTGAATTATTTTGGCAAAATAAACCTGTGAGATTTGTAAATGCTTCAATACCTGTTAAGTCAGTTATCCCGAGTGAATTTAAGTTAAAAGTACCGGCATACGCGGTCGCTTCACTACATTGTATTTCTCCATCGCTGTTGGTATTGATCAATGTGTTAGCAAGTAATGCAGCTTTAAAATTTGCATCGGGTATGTTGACAATACAAGAAGACTCACCTATTTGAAATTGGCTGAAGGATGTAAGATTTCCTACATACAAAGATGTAGTGCCAGGTATGACTGAGGTGGGCAACGTCCAGTATGATGCATCATACTTTGCCAGTATAAAATTATTTGGATCCGCACCTGCATCTACATTTGCAGCATCCCAATTAAATGTGACGTCACACTCGGTAAACACCAAACTTTGGTTGGTTATAGTCCATGTTCTATTCAGACTTTTGTTTTCATCAATGCCCGATGCAGCAATGTTTGGATGATCGACTGCATCTGTTCTTACCGTTACAAATCCACCCACCGTAAAACTCGGTCCAAGTGTAACAGGCGCAGCATTATTAGCATCACCAACTGGATAATCAATATTTCCTGGCACAGAAATAAATCTTCTCAAATTACCATTAACATAGCTGCTAGTAGACTCAACGCTTATGGCTGCGCCATTATCAACAATTAATACATTGCTTCCTGTATTTATTTTTCCCGCTGTAAGCCTCAATAAAGTAGTGACGGTATGATTTGAAGTCAGAGTAACATCATAACTCACTGTTAGATTTGCAATAGATCCCGAACCTCCTAGAGTTTGCCCCGATGCACTGAAGAAAACAAGATTAGATGCCAATATAGTCCCATCATTGGTAAAGTCAGAACCATTAAAGTTTAAACTTCCTGCACCAATAATAGAGCCGGATGAGGTATTGGTAATATTGCCAAAAACATTTAGAAAAAAACCGTTCAGATCTAAAGCACTACCAGAGTTGAACAACGAACCATTACAAGTTAAATCGTTCCCTATTAATTGTAAATTTCCAATAGTAGAATGGATCAAATTATAAAATGCATTTCCACCTGAATTGATAGTTGAAGTGGATGTATTGTTAAGTGTTACGGTTCCGTTTCGCGGTACAAATGTTCCAGCATTGGTCCAATTGCCACCAAAAAGAATATTATAGTTTGAAGGTGATACATCCAAAGAAGCACCACTAGCAATGGTTACATTACCAGTTACCGTAAGTGCACCCGTCAACGTTTTTAAGCTTGCATTTGAAACTGTTAAATTGCCATAGGTAAGGCCAGTTGAGATGGATTGATTTGCTGCAGCATTGTAATCAACGGTGGAAGCGGCTGAAAGCAATAAAGAAACACCTGTTGCAATTGCGGTAGTAGCACTACCAATTAAACCTTGAGTTTTTGCGGTTTGTAAAGTGCCTCCAAGCACAGAAACATTACCATTACCAACAACTTGGAATATACTTGTATTCAAATTACTACCCACACCTTGAACATTTAAAGTTCGCCCTGCTGACACTGGAAAAGTATTTAATAGCGTTAATGATTTTGGTGCTTGAATGGTATAATTAAAATTGGTGCTGTTGAGTGTGCCACCTGTTCTATTGAATGTTGCAGATGCCACACCGCCCACATAATTTATGTTGGATACTGTGCCTAAACTTCTGAAGGTCATACTACCTGATAAGGAAAAATTTCCTCCTATGTTTAGTGTTCCGATACCAGTTGAGTTAGCTAAATCAAAAACAGAACCAGCACCACTTAGAGAGACATCTCCTACAACAGTCATGGTGCAAGTAGAAGCTCCTGAGGATAACCAAAAGTTGGCAGTATTAGAAATATTTAAATTGCCTCCTATTGATACCGAAAGGTTTGCTGGCGTATTGTTAACTAAAGCATGTCTGATTGACCCCGTTCCAGTAGATTGAACATTGAAATTGTTTTGAATTTGAGTAATAGTACCAGCCCACTCAAAACCTCCTGCACTTGTTGTTGTATTAATTGTTAAATTACCATACCCCGGCAATGAAGGTGCAGCTGGGAATGCAGGAACTGCACTATAAATAAAATTACTTGTCGGTTGAAAAATTTCAGATCCTTGAAAAATAGTTGTAGCCATTGTCAAAGCAACATTTTGATCATAAGTTCCACCATTATCTATTTGGAAAATAGTGGCAGGAGAAAGCGTTATGATTTGTGTTGCAGTAAGTGATCCGCCATTTTGAATTTGAAGCTTAGAACCGGCGCCTCCTACAGACCATGCAGCCGACGTGGTCATGGCATGACCACTTTGTATTACAAAAACGTCTCCCGAAATAAAGTTTGTTGGCGTTATTCCTCCCCCACCCGGATTGGAATTCCAATTGCCAAAACCATTGACATTAAAACTACCCAATGAGTAGTAAACAGTTGCTTGTAAGTTGCCGATTACTGCTGCACAAATAATGACTAAAAGAAGTATTTTTCTTGTTAAAACAACTTTTATAAAACTTAATGGAGTATTAATTTTTTTCATGACAATTAGTTAATGGTGAATTTTGAACATTATTATTGATGTCTAAAAGGGTAATTGATTTTTGATTAAGTAAGACCGTGATTTTCATTCTTGTTTTCAAGATGAGAAACGGGCATATATACCAATTCACTTTTGGCATCAACAGTTGAAAAAATAATTCTGTAGATTTTATTTTTATTTACATCAGTATATTCATGGTATTTTTCTCGAAGATTAAAAAAATGTAGTGTTGTGGGATTGATTAATACAGATAAGAAATGAACAATAGAGAAATTCAATCTCGATAAATTGATGCTGATGGTTTTTGAAAACAAATCTTGTTTTCTTTTTAAATCTTTAGAGATCAATGAGAATTTTTTCATGCGAATAGTTTAAAAAACGATAATTATGGCTATTGTGTAAACAACACAATGGAATAACTATTTGATCGTCTGTTATTGAAAAGTTTAATGTTACAATATGTTCGTTTTGTATTGTTATAGTTTCATCCATAGGAGAAGGTGAAACAGATGTACCAACCCAACCTGCAATTACTCCATTGTATCGTTGCCATATACCGGAAGATGACCAGTTTCCAGAAGCAACAGAACGATAATCTCCGACAGTCTGTGCTTGTTCATCTCTTGGCATCATAGCTAACAGAAACAAGAATGAAATACTTACGGCTGAAATAAATTTCTTGAACACTCGCTGCTTTACAGTTGTGGACTTGCAATCAGTTGCGACAAACCAATTTGAAATAAGAAAATCAGTTGATAAAATTGTTGGCAATACGTTTGAAATGATGCCAGCTTCGGTAAATTTATGTTTCATATAGTTGGTTTGTGGAAAGCTTTGGTAGATTATTATTTATTTGATATTGGATTGTTTGGTGATAATTTGCCAATGAACATTATTATTAAATCCAGATCTAAGGTTGTTGTAGGTGTATACTTTTGGATGAGCATAAATCCAGCGCAGTTGGATAAAAATCTGTCTACTGTATGCAATGAAAGCATGTTATTTTATGTTTTGACTTTATAAAAAAACTCGAACCTTAAATAAGATTTTTTGATAGGAATTAACCTATAATCGATTTAATAGACCACAGGTAATTATGATCTATTGCAAAACATAAAATATTGGAAGAGTACAATTTTAAGCAATATTTATGTTATAGCAAAATAATTCTCTATTTATTTGATACAAAAAAAATATATTATGTTCCAGTTTGTTAAGATGGAGTTAGGTATATAAAAAGTTGCAAATGAGAAAAACAAATTTGAGACATAATTCCATTTGATAAATTACCCTATGCTTCCATAGTGAATTCAGTTTCCGACATTTGCCATGTTTTATAAGAAGAAATTACTGATGTCCGCTATAATATATGAAGTAAACATAGAATGGCATAAAAACAAAAACCCCAGCTATTACTGAGGTTTTTTGCGGACCGGACGGGACTCGAACCCGTCCCTACAAAAGTGTAGGGATGAAAGGGCGATATTACATTGTATCTTCTCCCATTCATTAAGTTGATAGCGAACCGAATGCAAAAATGCCTTCATTCGCTCATGTGAATATTCTTGATCTTCTTTTCCTTGATTAATGCTTCTCATTTTGATTTCTAAGATCATTAAAGCCACTAACCGCCATGGAATTTTTCGAGAAACATATAAAACTAATTCAAGTAAACAAAAAACCCCGTCCGCCAAAGGCGGACAGGGTTTAAAATAAATATGGCAGCTACCTACTCTCCCGGTTGGTGTACCAGTACCATCGGCCATGGCGGGCTTAACTTCTCTGTTCGGTATGGGA
>JANPHE010000171.1:0-1616 GCA_031424295.1 Segetibacter sp.
CATCTTTTATTCAGCATTGAAAAGAACTATCCACTCTTTTCATTCGTGACACACCCAACACGAGCAAAACGGCTTTATATTCATATCTTCTTTCTATCCATTTCTTTGCTTAATTAGATTCAGTCTCTTTAAGCCAATCCAGGTTTTCCCGAAAATATTCTTCCGTTGTATCAAGTAAAATTATTTTAAGTTCCTCATCTGTTTTGTTTTTATAATAATAAGGAATGTGATTTGTCCAATAGTAAGATGACTTTTGATTTACCTTCTTTTGAAACCAATGGGTTATAGCCAATCCAATCTTCTTATTAACTGCCTGACCAATACCATCAATATACCCTTCAACATAAATTCTCAATACCCGATAGTCAATGATATTTTCTCCAATGATCATTTTGGGCTTTGTCTTTAATATCCCTATCCACTCAAAAATCTTGTTATTCACCTCCATAAATAAGCTATTTAACCGTAACTGTTTTAACTTGTTCAAATTTTAATGCATCAGAGTACTCAAACATTGTTTTGTATTTTTCCAAAGACATACCGGCAGCTCCTGTCATGCCATCATATACAAGCCCATCCTTAATAGCGGCAACATGATGAGCCCAACCATCAACAGTTCCTCCCGAATATTTCACAGGTCCCAAGAAATTACCTTGAGTTGGAGTAATTTGTAAAAATTCTCCGCCTATTGAACTTTGAACTTTAGCTGCCATTGCTTCACAACCATTTGCCATTTCACTAACAGTCATCGGCTTTACCTTCAATGGCATACTTGAAGCTCCAGGCATTTTTTTAGGAAGCCTAAATCCTGCTACTTGAGTTCCAGGTGGTAATTCTGCATTTAATTTTAATCCTGATGATTTAATTGGTCCTTTAACTGAAGAAAGCATCATTAAAAAATCACCTGCAAAATGCCCTCCCACTGCATAATCTTGTACAGGTTCAGGCATCTCTGCATATTGGGTCATGGTCATTGCATAGTCAACAGCATTTTCAACAGGAGTATTTGTAGCCGTTCTCAATAACCCTTTTGCTGATTGTACAGGATGAGCAATTAAATTAGCTGTGCCCTGTACAGCACCTTGCACAGACCCCCCAACACCAAGTAAGGTAGAATATACTTTAGCTTTTGCGGAAGTAGGTTTTGTAGTAATGGTTATGGCTGCTTCAGTCACAAACCATTTTGTAAGTGGATCAAAGATTTCCGCTCCGTCTAAATCAATAAAGCGTATGGGATTATTACCTGAAAACTGATAAGGAGTCCAGTAAGGAAATTTTTTATCTAATGGGTCAATACTTAAAAATTTACCAATACGTGGATCATAAACTCTTAAGCCATAATCCTGCTGATTACCTTCCCCCTTAATCTCATTATCATTTTCCTTCCCGTTAAACCCATACCTATACCCACTTCCAGCATCATACGTACACCCCGGCATTTGCATCCCAAACGGATAGTAATCATTTGCTGTAACTACTTGTGCATCGTAATATGACAAAGTGCCATTGCTATTGAGTACAGGTAATCGCTTATCGCTAATCGTTACCAATACATTGCCCAAATGATTGCTTAGTTCAAAGATCTTTTCGCCTCGGGTAAAGGTACTTAATCTGGC
>JANPHE010000172.1:0-2596 GCA_031424295.1 Segetibacter sp.
GTAAATTCTACAACAGTCAATTCTACAACAGTCAATTCTACAACAGTCAATTCTACAACAGTCAATTCTACAACAGTCAATTCGACAACAGTAAATTCTACAACAGTCAATTCGACTCTAAGACCTTTGACAATATTAGAAAGAGTAATCAGCTTCACATGTTTAACTCTTATAAAGCTGATTTTTGGATGATCTTACTTACACGCAAAGCAGAAATTGCCGGACTAAAGGAAGCCCTTAAAAATGGCATAGTGAATGGCTCGTCTTATGAAGGTAGATGCTCCTGCCTGGTTGGTACTATAGCCAATGTAGCAGGCTGCGATTATAAAAGCATTCCAAATTTAAAACCTGATGCAGGCAGGCCAGCAGAAAGATGGTTTTTTATGATTAAAGAAGGCGACACACCAGAAATAAGCGAGGTGGTAAAGCTTACGATGGAGTGGATTGAAGAATTTGAAATGTATTTAACCACATGAAGAAAGGGCAGGTAACTCATATCTGTTGCCTGATTACAGGTGACAGGTTTTACCTCCTTAGCGATCCAAAAAAGATTGTTTGGGAGGTTCGCTTTCATTCTTCAATCAATATCAGAGGTCAATTTAAAAAGTACTCCGTTTGCCGCACTGATAGCGATGAAAGAAGCAGGTTTGATGCAAATAGAATGGTTGTATTCCTTAGACGCACCAAACCAATTTGTAATAAAGTAGCAGAAGACAACTTCATGTATCGATTTTTTATTTACTAATTATGAGACAATTTCAAGTATCAACACCAAACCTTATTGAGCCTGCAAAGATTGTTTATGATGATAAAGGCGTATTAACATCGTTCACAGTAGCAGGAACCGGAATGAATGATCAACAGGTATTTATTTTTAAAAAAATGGTTCCGGTAAAAGTTGAAAATATAGAAGCCGCATTTGCGGAGCATAAGCAAATAACAGTTGTAGAAATGGATTTTGAGGTAACGTTTGAAATGTTCTGGCTTGCTTACGACAATAAAGTGAACAAGAAAAGATCATTATCTATTTGGGATAAAATGACTAAGAGTAGTCAGGTAAAAGCATGGGCAGGCGTGGCATCTTATAAGGCTTTTCTTAAAAAAAAGAATTGGAGGTCAGAAGCAGACCCGGACACATACCTACGGCAGGAGTATTGGGAAAACGAGTACAAATAATTTTTAGCCATGACAATAAATCAACTTCAAAATAGAACGCTGCACCTGTTGCTTACAAAAACAAAGATGACAGCAAATAAAGCTGACTTGGTATTAGCCTTTACTGATGGTCGTAGTGAAAGCAGTTCCGACCTCCTTGCATCGGAGGCAGATGGCTTAATAAAATACCTAAAGGCTTTAGACAATAACGGGGAATCCGCAAACACAATGCGCCGCAAGATCATTGCCATGTGCCACCGTATTAACTGGACAAAATCACTCGGCAAGGTAGATATGGAGAGGCTAAACGGTTGGTGCCGGGAAAAGAGTTACCTAAAAAAGAACCTCAACGATTATAAGTACAACGAATTACCAAAGTTGGTAAGTGAGTTTACTAATGTATATAAGTACTATCTTCAAAAATCCTTTTAAATAAAAAAAACACACGATGAAAAAACTAACATCAATTTTAGCGGCTGCATTTTTGGTTACAATAGCATCATGCTCCGATCAATCACAAAAGACAGAACCAAAGAAATCAGGAAAACTTGTTTCTGTATTAGAGTTCAAAGGCAATGGGAAAATGCAATCGGATGTATTTCATTTGAGCGGTAACACTGCCGCCATTATTTACAAGTATGCCGCTGATAACCCATACACTGGAAACTTTAATATCTACGTAATGAAGAAAGGTGATGATATTAATACCGTCGGAGGGTTTCCTGTGGTGTCATCATCGAAATTAAAGGAGGATGAAGGCAAAAGCACACTCACAAAAGAGGAGGGCGATTACTACTTACTTGTAAACAGTAACTGCAACTTTTATATTAATGTTGGAGACATGCAATAAATGAATTTTATAAAATTAATAGCCCGGACAGATAATCCGGGCTTTTTTTATGGGTGCTAATGGGGGTGCTATCCATAACAAATTGGTTCCTTATTAAAGTTCTCTGTCTATTTCCATACTCATACCGTCACTAATCTTGCATACCCAACTGCATACCCAACTGCATACCCAACTCAATTTTTACTATTAAATGTTCTTTTTAAGCCTATAAAAAGCGATCACTATTTAAACACAGCAGAAACGCCGTTTTTACAGCGTTTATAAGGCGTGTGGGGCAATTCATCGATAATTAAGCAATACCGGCAGGAATGGGCAGGAAAATGAAACTATAATGCAACCATTGTTCATCTATGTGGACGGTTCGTTTTGACGTTGCAAAGTGGCAAAATCGGCTGAAACGTAGTGTGGCTGTGCATTTTTCGCACTTTTTTTATTCTCTCTTTTTATGACCTTTGGTTTTAACCCCCATACATCGTAAATATAAATACTTGTCCATGTATCTGTATTGGGGTTGTACCGTGCACCATCATGTAACAGCCTGTTTTTTTGGGGTGTGCCATACCGGCCCCTGCCACCCCACACTATTAGTTC
>JANPHE010000173.1:0-13118 GCA_031424295.1 Segetibacter sp.
CAATGCTTCGGCATCATTTACAATTTTTGCATTGCCAAAAATATTAATGAAGAAGTCTTTGTCTTTTTTAAAATAATTGAGCGCAACAGGAAACTCTTGGTCAAAGTGGCTTATGTGTTGGCTTGGTCTTTTTATAAAGAATGTTAAACAACCAGTTTCATCCACCTCAAAGGTTTGAATAATCGTATTGTTTATCCTTAATGGACTGTTGCTGTGAGCATAGAAAATAGCATTTTTTAATTCCTTGATTTTTTTTGAAAGAAACTGTAGATTTTTATCACGCTGCATATGTACGCTTTTCTATTGTTACTTCTAAAAGCGTACCACAAATTTTATCATGGTTGATCTACGTGTTTACCTGCGAGGGCCTCAGGTGCTGTCTCTATTTCTTTTGCTTCCCTTTTTATGATGAATACAGCGGTTTGACTAGGAACTATTCCTCCACCAAATTCCAGAGCATAAACTTTAGTAAATTCAGCACCAAAATATAGGATAATAGATGTATAATAAACCCATACCAAAATGATGATAACAGAGGCCGCAGCACCATAGGTGACACCAAGGCTGGAGTTGCCGATGTAATAACCAATAGCAGCTTTACCAATTACAAATAGCACCGCAGAAAAGGACGAACCAATCATTGCATCTTTCCACTTTATTTTGCCATCGGGCAATACTTTAAAAATAATAGCAAACAAAACAGTGATAACAACAAGTACTATAAGCCAATCGAATGCATAAATTATAAAGACTGTCGTGTTTTGAAAAATACGTGTAAGTCGGTCACTTAATAACTCTAATAATGCACTTGCCATCAACGAAACAAGCAATAAAAAACCAAGGCTAACGATGAGTGAAAATGATATCAACCTGTTTCGGAGAAAACGCAGAAAACCTCTCTTGGGTTTTGCACGCAATGACCAAATAAAATTGATAGAATCTTGAATTTCGGTGAAGATTCCGGTGGCTCCAACAATTAAAATAACTCCACCAACAACTGTTCCGATTATTCCGCTGCCTTCCCTGTGAGAGTTTTTTATGATATCTTGTATTTGAATGGCTGCACTACCTCCTATAAGTCCGCTTATTTGTCCATACAATTTGCCTTCAACCGCTTCTTTGCCAAAAAAAATGGCTGCCAATGAAATAACAATGATGAGAAGAGGCCCTATAGAAAATATGGTATAGTATGAAAGCGCAGCACTCAGCTTTACACAGTTATCGTCGTTAAAAGCTACAGCAGCTCCTTTTAGTGTTTTCCAAAATCTGCTTAACCAGGTCATTGTTGAATGATTAATTTAAATGTAAGTATCTGCCAACCTACGAAGATTTTTCCAACACAGAAAATACATTTAATAGCGGATGGTTTGATTTTTCACAAAATGAAGAACAACTCACCTCATTAATCTATTCTTTTAGGATTAAACTTTTAATCCTTTTTTTTAAAATCTTTTACCTTGATCATGAAGTCGGAAAGTTGTTTTTCTGCGTTTGGTCCATAAGAATCTACTATTGTACCTTTTAGCCCATCATCCGTTTCTATTACATACATAATGGCACTATCATCGGGATCGGATTGACCTTCAAACCTGAAAAAGTTAACTACACTGATTTCCTTAGGTTGATAAATTTTTTGGGTCTTCAATGATTGCAATCCACTCTCGGTTATTGAAAAATCATTATCATATCCTTGTAATACCAGTTCATTTAAACACAATGCCAGGGACTTCATATACGGAACCTGATTGCTGTTTACCATATTATCGTTTAAATTTTTCATTGCTACGTTTTACGATTATTAGATAAATTATCTTGCCACATACCAAAGTAGTCATTTTGGAGGCTTACTTTTAGTATATCAGTATTTATGAAAAAATGACCTAATATTTTTTATTGCTTCCTTTTAACCTTTCCATATTATTTAGGTTGGCATGATTTTACAGTATCTTCATTCAAAATATACACATGAAAAAGTTTCTTTTCGTTTTAAGTTGTATTCTCGTTATAGCTATTGGAGCCGATGCACAGAGTAAGGGCACTACATACAAAACAGCACTTGGTATAAAGTTTTGGGATGGGGCGGGTGTTACTTTCAAGACTTTTGTAGCATCGCAACAAGCCGTAGAGTTGGTGGGCTATTTTTATAAAAATGGTACTCGGCTAACGGGTTTATATGAATTCCACGGAAACATAAAGAATGCCTCCGGTCTTAAATGGTATGCCGGTCCGGGTGTTCATATTGGTTTTTATGATGCAAAAGGTGCACCAGGAAACCATACATTTGCAGGCATTGATGGCG
The DNA here is from genome assembly GCA_031424295.1 of Segetibacter sp. Lineage (GTDB taxonomy): Bacteria > Bacteroidota > Bacteroidia > Chitinophagales > Chitinophagaceae > Segetibacter. The sequence continues at coordinate 2,300 of JANPHE010000173.1, forward strand.
TATTGGGTCTCGATCTTAAAATAAACCGAGCTCCAATAAACCTCGCACTTGACTGGCAACCTTCATTCGAGTTTGGAGATAACCGAGGTTTCGTTGGTAGTTGGGGAGGTTTCGCTGTTCGCTATACCTTTTAACCAACAGGCTGTATGAAGAAATGGTTTGACCACTATTCAACAATAAAAGTAGCTGATCTTATCTCGATGGGCATTGCATATGCTATCAAATTTTTGGTAGCTATTGTTTTGCTCATCATTGGCTTTTGGCTGATTAACAGGTTACTCAGGTTTTCTGAACGTACATTACAGAACAAGGATTTTGACCTCACTTATCGCCGGTTTATCAGAAACCTCCTGAATTTTACCCTCAAAGGGGTGCTCATCATCGCTATTCTCAATTTTGCAGGATTTAGAACTACATCTGTTATCGCACTGTTGGGAGCTGCCGGTTTGGCGGTAGGTCTTGCGCTTCAGGGTACATTAACCAATTTTGCCGGAGGTGTATTATTGTTGTTGTTTAAACCTTTTAAAGTGGGCGATCTGGTAGAAGCACAAGGTAAAAAAGGCATTGTAACGGAAATTCACATCTTTACAACCATGATTACTACTGAGGATAACCGGCAAATATTTATTCCAAACAGCATGCTTTCAAATGGGGTTATAGAAAACCACACATACATCAAAAACCCCGGACCCGTTGACCATGAATAAACAAACTCGTTAATCCAAAATGTTAAGTACAGGGATCATTCGTTTGTAAAATAATGAATTGCTGTACTTTTGAAAAAATCATTAATAGGTGAGCCTAACCATTCACACAGATACATTAATAAAGACCTATAAAAACCGTACGGTTGTAAACCAGGTATCTATACAGGTGAAACAAGGAGAAATTGTAGGACTGTTAGGGCCTAATGGTGCAGGGAAAACCACCACTTTTTATATGGTTGTGGGACTTATTAAACCCGATGAAGGCAAGGTTTTTCTAAATGAGGAAGATATTACCCGGCTGCCCATGTATAAAAGAGCACAAATGGGTATTGGCTATCTGCCGCAAGAGGCAAGTGTGTTCAGAAAATTATCGGTAGAAGATAATATTAAAGCAGTTTTGGAAATGACCAAGCTAACCAAGCAACAGCAGAAGGCGAAACTGGAAGAACTGCTGGAAGAATTTGGTTTGCAGAATGTGAGAAAAAACAATGGCGATAGCCTGAGCGGTGGGGAAAGAAGAAGAACAGAAATTGCAAGGGCTTTGGCTGTTGATCCCAAGTTTATTTTACTCGATGAGCCATTTGCCGGTGTAGATCCAATAGCTGTTGAAGACATTCAGATAGTAGTAGCCAAATTGAAATACAGAAACATTGGAATCCTCATAACAGACCACAATGTAAATGAGACTTTGTCAATTTGCGATCGTGCATATTTGTTGATTGAAGGAAAAATATTTAAACACGGAACAGCAGAAGAACTAAGCGCTGATGAACATGTAAGGCGGTTGTATCTGGGAACCAATTTTGAACTCCGCAGAAAAGATTGGATTATAGACATGGAACGTGACAATGCAAAGAATAAAGTTGCTGATCAGATAGCTGCCGAGCATGAAAAATAGTGCATTTTGTAAATCAGCTATTCGTTTACAGCTCAAATTTCTTATTTTGGCTGCTTATAACGTCTGATGAAGCTTTTAAGTCCTGCCATATCACGCCTAGCCCGCCTCCGTCTTTCCCGAATTGAGCATTGGGTAAGTAATCCACACGAAGTACAACATGAAGTATTTAAAGACCTGATTACTGCTGCACAATACACAGAGATAGGCCGTAAGTACGATTTCAAAAACCTTTTTACACTCGAAGCATTTAAGGCAGCAGTTCCTATACACGAATACGAAGATCTAAAACCTTACATAGAAAGAATAATGCAGGGAGAGCAATACCTGCTGTGGAATACGCCGATAAAGTGGTTTGCAAAAAGCAGCGGTACAACCAGCGATAAAAGCAAGTTCATCCCTATTTCACAAGAGAGTTTGGAAGCGTGCCATTTTCAAGGAGCAAAGGATGTGATAACATTATATTACAAGTTTTTTCCTGAAAGTGATTTGCTGATGGGCAAAGGATTGGTAATAGGAGGCAGTCACCAAGTATCTAAAGTAGATGATGACATACAATATGGCGACCTGAGTGCAGTACTGATGCAGAATACACCTTTTTGGGGTCATTGGCTGCGTACACCTGAGCTTTCTGTTGCTTTATTGGATGAGTGGGAAAACAAGTTGGAAAGGCTTTGTGATACTACAATTCCGGAAGACGTTACCAGTATCAGCGGTGTACCAACATGGACATTGGTATTAATAAAGAAAATACTGGAAAAGACAGGCTGCCAAACGCTTAAGGAAGTATGGCCAAACCTGGAATTATATATTCACGGAGGCGTTTCATTTATGCCATACAAAGAGCAATTTGAAAAATTGGTAGGTGTACCAATTAATTATGTAGATCTATACAATGCAAGTGAAGGTTTTTTTGCTGCGCAAAATGATCCTACCGCAGAGGGTATGTTGCTGTTTTTGAACCATGGTATTTATTATGAGTTTATGCCTGTAGAAGAATATGGTAAAGTAAATGCAAAAACAATTGACCTTGGCAATGTAGAAGTTGGTAAGCAATACGCTCCTGTAATAAGTACCAACGGAGGTTTGTGGCGCTACCTTATTGGCGATACTATTCAGTTTACCTCTTTGGCTCCATTTAAAGTAAAAGTAAGCGGCAGGCTCAAACATTTTATCAATGCCTTTGGCGAAGAATTGATTGTTGATAATTCTGATAGTGCTATAGCAGAAGCATCAGAAAAAACGGGAGCCATTGTTAAAGATTATACTGCAGCCCCTATTTACTTTAGCGATCACGGAAATGGCGGTCATGAGTGGTTAATAGAATTTGAAAAAGAACCGAATAACTTAGCTTCATTTGTTACAGAGCTAGATGCCGCACTAAAAAATGTAAACAGCGATTACGAAGCCAAGCGGCATAAAGACATTGCGTTGCGATTGCCTGTTGTACACAAATTAAAGCAAGGAATTTTTGAAGAATGGCTGAGAAGCAAAGGAAAACTCGGAGGTCAGCACAAGGTTCCCCGCCTGTGCAACGATCGCAAATATCTTGAAGAAATGTTAGCGCTCATCGGTTAGCCTTTTTTGTATCACAATTCCCTTTCCATATATACTACCTCTGTCAATGGATTTTCATAGTAGGCAGATGTATTGACAAATCCGTTGTATTCGTACAAACGAATAGCTTCTTTTAGCCTTTCAAGGGTATCCAAAACCATGCTCTTAAAACCATGCTCTTTTGCTACTTCCAATAGTTTTTTTATCAGGTCATCGCCAATACCATGTTCCCTGTAAACGGGTTTTACATACAACCTTTTCATTTCGCAAAGCTGATCGCCGGGAAGTCTCTGCAGTGCAATACAACCTGCAGGTTCGTTGTACCAATATGCTACTAAAAGGCAGCCATCAGGCGGACCATATTTATCCAGCGGATCTTTTATTTCGTCTTCAAACTTTTGAAAGTTGAGATCTTCATCCAATTCTTCCACATATTCTGTAAATAGTTCTCTTACAGTATCTAGTTTTTGAAATGGGTGTTCTATCTGATGGATTGCTAACATGATTTCATTACTTTATACGAAAATAATTGAAAACGGTTAAACGACCTCAATGAATTTTAGTAATCAATTAATTTTCTAATTGCACTTTCAAGTCTTCCCTTTGCCATAAAATTTTTCTCCAGTTCTAAATTGAAAGGAATAGGAGTATCTAATGAACCACACCGCACAATCGGCGCATCCAACAGCTCAAAACAGTTTTCGGTAATCCATGCACTGATCTCTCCACCAATACCACCAATAAGTGTGTCTTCATGGAGCAGCAATACTTTACCGGTTCGGGCTACAGAAGCTTTGATGGCTTCATAGTCCAAAGGAAGCAACGTACGCAAATCGAGAATGTCAAACGAAGTTTCCGGATGTAGCTGAGCAAATTCGCTTGCCCAATGTACACCGGCGCCGTAAGTAATAATAGAAATATCTTCTCCTTGCTTTACCAACCGAGCTTTTCCAATCGGAGTTTCGTAATAATCTGGGGAAACATCGCCGCTAACGCTTCTGTAAAGCACCTTGTGCTCGAAAAATAATACCGGATTTGGATCGTTGAATGCTGCGATCAACAAACCTTTTGCATCTTCAGGCGTAGATGGATAAACTACTTTCAACCCCGGAGTGTGTACAAACCATGCTTCATTGCTTTGGCTATGAAATGGTCCGGCACCCACACCGCCGCCTGTTGGCATTCTTATAACTACGTCCGCATTTTGTCCCCACCGGTAATGAATTTTAGCCAGGTTATTTATGATTTGGTTAAACCCGACAGTTGCAAAATCAGCAAATTGCATTTCCATCATACTCTTAAATCCTTCGAGACTCAAGCCTAAAGCCGATCCAACTATTGCACTTTCGCAAAGTGGTGTATTCCTTACCCGTTCTTTGCCAAAAGTTTCTACAAAACCTTCTGTTATTTTAAATGCACCGCCATATTCTGCTATATCCTGACCCATTAATATGAGGTTTGGATGTTGTTCCATAGACTGGTGCAAGCCTTCTTTAATGGCATCAATAAAACGAATAGATCGCGATGGCGTTTGAGGTTCTGAAACAGCGAAAGTGGACTGTATTATCGGTGCATATACATCATTTATTTCCTCGGTGGTATTGGGTATTATTTGTGGTGCTTCGAAGGCTATTTCCAGTTCGGATTCTATGTAGGCTTTGTACTCGGCCCTTATTTTATCCATATCCTGCTGCTGCATTACATGTTGAGCCAACAGGTATTCCTCAAAGTTTTTGATAGGATCCTTTATCTGCCATTCCTCAAACAATTCCTTGGGTACATATTTGGTTCCACTGGCTTCTTCGTGTCCCCGCATTCTAAAAGTCATGCACTCAATCAAGTATGGTTTTTGGTATTGAATACAATGTTCTCTTACACCTGCTATTGTATCATAGACTTCCAATATGTTGTTACCGTCAATTCTTACCCCCTCCATTCCAAATCCCATCGCCTTATCTACCAAACTTTTGCAGCGGTATTGTTCATTAACGGGAGTACTTAGACCATACCCATTATTTTCTATAATGAATATTACTGGCAGATCCCAAACTGCGGCTACATTAAGTGCTTCATGAAAATCTCCTTCGCTGGTACCGCCATCTCCCGTAAAGGCTATCGAAACCTTTTTTTCTTTTCTTATTTTATGTGCCAATGCTATACCATCTGCTATAGCAAGCTGTGGACCAAGGTGCGAGATCATTCCACAGATATGGTGTTCTTTGGACCCAAAGTGGAAGCTTCTTTCTCGGCCCTTGCTGTAGCCATCTTTGTTGCCTTGCCACTGCATAAATAGTTTGTGCAAAGGCATATTTCGAGTGGTAAATACACCAAGGTTTCTGTGAAGCGGCATCAACCATTCGTCCGGCTGCAAGGCCAATGTAGCACCTACGGAAATGGCTTCCTGCCCTATGCCACTAAACCACTTACTAATCTTTCCCTGCCTTAAAAAGATCAGCATTTTTTCCTCAATCATTCTAGGCAGCACCAATGCTTTGTAGAATGCCTGCAATTGATCGTTCGTTAGATTTTTCCTGTTAAAGTACATACCGATTATTTACTTTTTTTGTTGTTGGTCACCATCGATTCTAGTAAAGAATTTACCAGAGATACGATGAGACTGAATAATAATGCTGCCCACCACCCATCTATTTCAAAACCGGGTACAAGGTCAGCAGCCCATTTTATAATGAGCACATTAATGATTATTAAAAATAGGCCGAGCGTAAAAATAGTAATGGGCAATGTTAGTAAAATAAGTATCGGCTTGATAAAAGCATTCAACAATCCCAGGACTGCCGCCACCATAAAAGCGGTAAACACGCTATCAATATGCACGCCATTTAAAAAGTAGGAAGCGACTAAAGCCGCTATTGTAGTCAGGAGTAGTTTGGTAAGAAAAGTAGCCACATCTTTTCGTTTATAATTATACAACTAACAGTTCATAAAAGTCTTCAGGTACCAGGTATTGCTGAGCCAGTATTCTTATTTCTTCTGCTGAAATTGTTTTAATTGTTTCAATAGATTTATAGAAAAAATTTTCGTCGAGATTATTGAGCACATAGTTTTTCCAACGAGCGATTATCTGAAAAGGGCCATCAAGATCGCCAAGGATTGAGCCAATCATAAAATTGCGCACTAGCAATAACTCTTCTTCATCTACCAACTCTTCACGAAGTATCTTCATCTCTTTATATATTTCATTGATGGTAGCTTCGCACACATCGCGTCCTGCTTCGGTACTAATCATCCATCCGCTTTCCTGTACATGATTTTCAAAATAACTATGAATACCGTAAGTATAACCCTTGTCTTCGCGAATGTTGCTCATCAACCTTGATCCAAAGAATCCGCCAAATAAACTATTGAGGACTTGAACTCTCATAAAATCCGGATGGTGGCGATTTGGAAATGGCCTTGCAAGACGAATGGCTCCTTGTACACCATTTGGATCATTGATGACCCTGTATTTTTTTTCTTTTGCCTGAGTGGTAAGAATGACTTTTTCTTGTTTTTCTCCCGCATGTAGTTTTCCGAAATTAGCATTGAGCTGCTCCTGTATGTCGCCAGGTAATTTTCCTGCTACAAAAATGATGCATTTACCATGCTGATAATATTCTTTGTAAAAATTGATGATATCATCTCGTTCCAAAGCTTCATAATCTGCAATTGATGTATACCGCCCATAAGGATGATGAAAACCATACAGGTGTTCATCAATCAATCTGTTGGCTACGAAGTCGCATTTCATCAGACTTACTTTTAGCCGCTGAATTTGATTTTGCTTATAGACAGCAAGTTCAGACTCCGGAAAAATAGAATCTGTAATCATTTCTTCAACGACGGGTAAGATATTATTGAGGTGCTTGTTGAGGCAGTGAAGCGTAATTGTTGCGGTTTCGTTAGAACAACTACGGTTTAGGTATGCCCCATGGTATTCAAAATGTTCATTGATTTCAAATGCTGATTTTTTTGAAGTGCCATTTTTTAATAAAAAATTAGCTGTACCTGCAACAATGTTTTTGTCTTCGTAGGTGTTACCTGCAAAAAAGACCAATTCTATCATGGTCACTTCCTGTTCTCCTGCATTGATACTATAGACGGGTATGCCATTATCTAGTTTGTATTGTTCGGCATTCTTCAGTTGAAGATTAAACGCTATGGCATCTTTAATATCCGGGGCAATCGTTCTGTTTATCATTAATGATCAATTCTAAAGGAATGTTTAATTCCTGCTTAAATAATGCATGGTATTGCTGTTGTTATCAGTAAAAATTTCCTGAGCAGATTCCATTATATCTTCTGTGGTTACCTGTTGGTAGCGATCCAATTCTGTATTCATCATTTCAGCATCACCCAACAGTTCATAATAAGCCAGACTGTTTGCCCGATTCATAATGGTCATGTCTTCGAAGGCAATCATGCTTTCTGTTTTGTTCTTCACTTTCTGCAATTCCGCAGCCCCAACTAAATGGTGTTTTATTTTCTCTACTTCTTCGTCAACTGCTTTTTCGGCTGCTTCCATGGTAACACCCTTCACCAACTTTCCTTCTATTGTTAGTAGTCCCGGTTCTATACTTCCCATGTGGGAGCAATCAATATTGCTAAACAATTGTTTTTCTTTTACCAAAGCCTGGTACAGTCTAGATGATCCGCCGCCACTCATGATGTCACTTATTAAGTCAGCTGTATAATATCCTTTTTCCAAACGCGAAGCCATGTGCCATCCTTTATAAAAAGCATCCAACGGTACATCAGCTTCAACTTTGCTGAAGCGTTTTTCCGTCTGTTTTGGTTCCTGAGGAAGATTTCTCAAGTATTTTTCTCCGGGTTCTATGGAACCAAACCATTTTTCTGCCAATCTTTTTACCTCAGATAGTGTAACGTGCCCTGTAACTGAAATGATAGCGTTTACAGGTCTGTAATGTTTGAAGAAAAAGTTTTTTACATCTTGCAAACTAGCAGTTTCAATATGGCTTAACTCTTTGCCAATCGTCATCCATTGGTACGGATGCTTTTTATAAGCCAAAGCCCTTAGTTTATGCCCAACATCGCCATAGGGTTTATTTATGTAATGTTCCTTAAACTCTTCGCAGACTACTTTTCGTTGTACATCCAGACTTTTTTCGCCGAAAGAAAGGCTTAGCATTCGGTCACTTTCGAGCCAAAATGCAGTTTCCAGATTTTCTGCTGGAATTTGGATGTAATAATTGGTAAGATCGTTGGTAGTGTAAGCGTTATTCTCACCGCCGGCCATTTGCAGCGGCTCATCATACTCAGGAATGTTGATACTGCCACCAAACATCAAATGCTCAAATAAATGAGCAAAACCCGTTCTGTCAGGTTCTTCGTCTCTTGCACCTACATCGTACATCACATTTACCACCGCCATTGGAGTACTGTGATCTTCATGCACAATTACTCTTAAACCATTGTCCAACACAAATTTTTCGTAGTGTATCATATAATGAGCTGCAAATTAGTTTAAAACCGCGTAGCTTCATAAAACCAAGGTGCTAAAGAACAAAAGAGCATTAAACAAGTTCTAATTTTTCTGGAGAATACTTTCTACCGGTAAGTATAAGGTCAATAATTCCCCCCCCCTGTTTACTATGATTTTAGCCTTGGTGTTTACCAATTGAATGATTGACTTATAAACTTGAATATTACCGGAAAAATTATTGTTTATTGCAACAATGATATCTCCCAACATAAAGCCAGCTTTGGAGCTGGGCGATTCTTCCATAACCTCGTCTACCATTACCTTTCCATTTATGGCATATAAACTTAGTCCGGTATAAGAATAATCAAAAGGGTCAAAAAAATGATCATTGGGGTTTAGGTGAATGATGCTGTCTCCATAGTTTAAAATAATATTAAAGCGACGTAAAATATCATTGCCAATTAATCCACCGGTACTAGGGTAATTTGTAACATTATTTTCATCGAAAAAAGTGTGGGTTGGAACTTTTTTAAATGTGTAATGTCCAATTCGTACTTTTTTTACTGTAGTAAGCCTCATTTTTTGTTTTCCTATTCCTTCTGCTTGCGTATAAATTACTTTTTTACCCTCCTTAAAAATACTGCTGTCGTTTTCAAATTTATCTGACAAAAGCAAGCAAAGTCCTGCACCTGTATCAAAGTAGAAGTTTGCATTGCATTTATTTTCATCTTCTATTCCTGCATTAAAAATCGGAATGCCTGAAATAGCTCTTTTTATAAAAACGCCACTTCTGGGATACTTTACTTTCCCCTTCCTATAAAATTCAAATAGCTGGTTATCAAAGTCAATGTGTACTATGTATTTTTTGAGAAGGCTATAACCAACTATGCCGTCTATTTTTAACCCATTTGCACCGGTAAGTAATTCATAATCGTTAATATGAAAATCGAGGTGTTCGGTAGATAAACCAGGAAACTTGAGTGTACGGTCATAAGTGTAACTCAGTTTTTTCATACTCCCAATGCCTCTTAAGATTCTATCTGATGTTTGAACACTCAATCCCAAATAGCTCACAGTAGTAGAATCCAAAGAGATGCCACCATTTCCAGTGTCGAGTATAAAAGTTAGAGAGTCTGGGTGATCGTCAATTGTTGCTTTAAAAATGATCACACCGCCTTCTAAAACCCTAAATGGAAAACTGCAAATAAAATCCTTTTTAGACATCATTCTTTGGGCACAGACTGTAGAGGATATAGTAATAAATAGAAGTAATAAATAAAAAATCCAGCTATGAATTAATATTCTTACCCGAATTGTGTTTCTTATTTTCATTCTATCTTGAAGGTTTCATTTAGAAGCAATCTCTTAAGCTATTTTTAAGGCTTAAAAATAGGAACTTATGCTGCTTTTACGAACCTCAATATGGTGAGGGGCTAGAATTGTTCAATAAACCCTCAAAAAACCCTAAAATGACATAAAAGTTAACTACCTAATTTCCTTTACTGCATTCCAAATAACGCTTGGCTTTCCTAAGGTGTAATAATGAAGGACGGGAACACCAAATTTCATAAGCTCTTTGCTTTGGTGAATTAGCCATTCGGTGCCTACTTGCTCAACTTCTATATCTGTTTTACAAGCCATAACCTCCTTAGAAAATTCTGTTGGAATATCTACGTGAAATATCCGGGGCAATATAGTTAGTTGTTTTTTACTTGTTATGGGCTTTAATCCCGGAATAATGGGTACGTGTATCCCAATTTCCCTACACGCATTTACAAAGTCAAAAAACTTCTGATTATCGAAAAACATTTGGGTCATGATATAGCTAGCGCCAGCATCCACTTTCGATTTTAAATTATGGAGATCTATTTCTAGATTGGGAGCTTCAAAATGTTTCTCAGGGTATCCGGCTACACCAATACAAAAGTTTGTTTTACCGCCATTCAGGATATCCTTGTCCTGATAGACGCCATTGTTGAGATCAACTACTTGCTTCAGGAGGTCAATAGCATATGAATTTCCGCCTGGCTCAGCTTCAAAGGAGGCTTCATTTTTTGCAGCATCGCCCCTTAACGCCAGCACATTGTCTATCCCTAAAAAACTAAGATCGATCAATGCGTCCTCTGTTTCTCTTTTGGAAAAGCCACCACAAATAAGATGTGGAACCGCATCAATCTTGTAATGGTTCATGATAGCTGCACAAATACCAACAGTTCCCGG
>JANPHE010000174.1:0-3371 GCA_031424295.1 Segetibacter sp.
GGCTGCAATAGATAAAATTTCAATTTACGATTACGATTGTATTTTACTTGACCTCATGTTGCCAGACGGCAATGGCTTTGAAATTTTAAAAGAATTGAAATACCAAAACAAAACAGAAGGCATTATCATTATTTCGGCAAAAGAAACATTGGAAACAAGAATAGAAGGTTTTAATCTTGGCGCTGACGATTATCTCACAAAGCCGTTTCATTTATCCGAATTGTTGGTAAGGGTTCAGGCATTGATTAGAAGGAAAAACTTTAAAGGAAATAATACTGTTTCTTTTAATGAAATCCACATTGATATTCTAACAAAGACGGTAAAGGTTAACAACAAAATAATTGACATTACTAAGAAAGAAATTGATTTGTTACTTTATTTAATTGGAAACGAAAACAGGGTACTATCCAAAAGTGCCATTGCCGAACATTTGTCAGGCGACATGGCGGATATGTTAGATAACCACGACTTTGTTTATGCACACATCAAGAATCTAAAAAAGAAATTGAACGATGCTGGAAGTGGAGATTACATTAAATCAGTTTATGGCTTAGGCTACAAATGGAAAAATGAATAAAAAACTTTTACATAAAACATCAAAGGCTTACCTGATTTATTCGGTACTGATTTTAATTATATCGGCACCAATATTTTATTACGCAACAGAAAGGCTTTACATCAAAGAAGCAGACGATACACTATTACTACACAAAAAAGAATTTTTAAAATATACTGCTTCAACTTTAAAATATGAAGACATACCAATTTGGAACAGCTTTAACCGAAACGCAAAAATTGACAGCGTAAAACAGGTAACCAAAGACACACTTTTTTTTAGTTCCTACTTTGATACTTTGGATGCAGAAATGGAACCTTACAGAGAACTAAATTTCGCTGTAAGCATACAAGGGAAAAAATACACCTATATAGAAAGAATTAATTTAGTAGAAACCGAAGACCTCTTAAAAAGCATAGTAATTTTATTCTTGGCAATCATTCTTATATTATTAATTGGCTTGTTCTTCATCACAAGAAAACTTTCCATAAATCTTTGGAAGCCGTTTTATAAAGCACTTCAACAAATTGAAAGTTTTGAAATAGACAAAACCAAACAGCCTGACTTTGCTGTCACAGATGTAGAAGAATTTAACCGTTTAAATACCAGCATTCAAAAGTTGATTGAAAAAAATACGGTTATTTATAAAAGCCAAAAAGAATTTGTTGAAAATGCAGCCCACGAATTACAAACCCCATTAGCCGTTTTTCAAGCAAAAATTGATACCCTTATTCAGCGTTCTGATGTTACGCAAGAACAGTCAGAAATTTTAAGTTTATTAAATGAGATTGTTTCCCGTTTAAACCGCTTAAATAAAAACCTGTTGTTACTTTCTAAAATAGAAAATGATAGTTACAGCGACAAACAAAGCATTTCATTAACTAACTATATTCAAAAAAATCTTGACTTTTTTACCGAACAGGCAAAAGCAAAATCATTGATAATAAAAATGGAACTGCAAAAAGATTTTGAAATAAAGTCAAATTCTGTATTAGCCGATGTGCTTGTAAGCAACCTGTTTTTAAACGCTATAAAACATAATATAAATGGTGGGCAAATAATTATAGCCATAAAGGAAAACAAACTTGTGTTTTCTAATAGCGGACAAGCAAACCCTTTAAAAACTGATAAATTATTCAATCGCTTTTCCAAAGCAAACCCTTCCGAGCAAGGCACAGGCTTAGGGTTATCCATTGTTAAAAAAATTGGCGACATAAATAATTGGACGATAACATATAATTATGAGAAAAACCTTCATTCATTTTCTGTTTCCTTTTAAAATTCAATCTTTCTTCTAAATCATGTTGCAGTTTTGTTCTATCATTTTTTAATTCACTAAAATAATAGCAATGAAAAAGACAGCAGTAACAATGGTAGTAATGCTTTTTGCAACACTCACCTTTGCGCAAAAAATGCAGGAAAAAAATGTACCTGCTAATGTAAAATCTATTTTTCAAAAAAAATACCCAACAGCTACAGAAGTAAAATGGGACAAAGAAGGTGAAAAGTACGAAGCAAGTTTTGACCTTAATAAAACAGATAATTCTGTTTTAATGGATGCACAAGGTAACATTATTGAAACCGAAGTTGAAATTGAATTGACCCAGTTACCAAAAGATGTTTTAGATTATGTAAAAACACATTATGCAGGTAAGCAGGCAAAAGAAGGAGCAAAAATTACTGATGCAAAAGGGATAGTAACCTATGAGGTTGAAATCAAAGGAACGGATTTAATTTTTGACAGCAACGGAAAATTTATTAAAGTATCAAAAGGGTAATTTAAAAGGAATTACAATGCGGTTAAATTTTAGTTTAATATTTTCATTACTTGTTCTCACATTTTCAATGTTACAGGCTCAAACTTCGTCAGTGACCGTTTCAGGCATAATAAAAGGCAAAGCGGATAAAGCCGCTTTGCCTTTTGTAAACATAATGTTGAAGACAGAAAAAGACAGTGCTTTCGTTACAGGTACAGCAAGTAACGAAGATGGGAGATTTACTTTAACCAATATAAAATCGGGTAATTATATTTTACAATTTTCTTACACTTCTTTTGCATTAAAATCACAACCGGTTTTAGTGGGTACACTAAGCAGTTTCTTAGACCTCGGTACAATAGAATTGGAGCAAGATGCAAAACAGTTGCAGGAGGTTGTTGTTAGCTCAAAGCAAGATGATGTAAGTAACAAGATGGATAAAAAAACTTATTCAATTGCTGCAAACATCAGTCAAAGTGGGGGCTCGGTATTACAGACTTTAAAAAATTTACCTGGCGTAACCAGCAGCCAGGATGGAAAAGTGGAATTGAGAGGCAGCGATAAAGTAGCCATTTTAATTGATGGTAAACAAACTGCTCTAACAGGCTTTGGCAGCCAAACAGGGTTAGACAATATACCTGCATCAGCCATTGAAAGAATTGAAATCATAAACAATCCATCCGCTAAATATGATGCCAACGGCAACGCTGGTATTATAAATATTATCTACAAAAAAAATAAGCAGCAGGGCTTTAATGGTAAAGTTGGTTTCACAACAGGTGTAGGGGCATTGTGGCAAAAAAAAGCAAACCTGCCAACTATCAGTCCTCAATATCAGGCAACCCCAAAATTAAATCCTTCCGTTTCTTTAAACTATAGAAAAAATAAAATGAATGCCTTTTTACAGGCAGATTGGTTATATACTGAAACACTTAATAAAAATGAATTTGTAACCAGAACTTTTGACAATGGTACTATTATAAATCAGCAAACAAAAAGAAACAGGAACACACATTTTGTTACTAGCAAAGTAGGCATTGATTGGAGTATTAACAATC
>JANPHE010000175.1:0-2380 GCA_031424295.1 Segetibacter sp.
AAGCACAACCTAAACGTACAAAGAATCCAGATAAATGATATCAAGTCTAAAGTTCCACAGAATGAGAGACCTGTAAGTGGAGGTACCAGTTTTTTGATAGATGGTTCAGGATACCTTATTACTAATTCACACGTTATTAAAGGTTCATCAACGATCGTAGTGCAGAATTCGAACGGCCAAGAATTTAAAGCTGTCATTGCCTTTATAGACGAAGTTAAGGACCTTGCCATTCTCCGCATTGAAGACGAAGATTATAAATCCTTTGTTACACTTCCATATAGTATCAGAAAAAACAACGTTGATCTTGGAGAGCAAATCTTTACCCTTGGCTATCCAAGAGATGAGATCGTTTACAATGAAGGTTATCTGAGTGCAAAGACTGGTTTTAACAACGACACAGTAACTTGTCAGATAGCGGTTAGTGCAAATCCTGGTAATAGTGGTGGACCTGTGCTCAACAAAAGCGGAGAAGTTATTGGTATTCTCAGCACGGCTCAACAAAATGCAGAAGGTGTTGTTTTTGCTATTAAGTCTAAAAATATTTTTACCGCAGTTGATGGATTAAAGGAGGCTGATACAACTTCCAAACTTAAATTGCCTTCCGTTTCTGCAATTAAAGGAATGAATAGAGTTCAACAGATAAAGAAGATTGAAGATTGCGTATTTATGGTGAGAACCTATTCCAAGTAAGCTACCTCATATCATTATTAGAAAGTCTGGTTTTAAAGCCAGACTTTTTTTATTTATTTCATTAACTGCCGGGACATTATAAAAAAATTCAAGAAGAAAATGCCCTACATATTCTCCTTAATATCACTCATTATCCTCTTGGCAATATTATCAGCAGTGGTTTCAAAATTACTTTCTGCGTAGATTCTGATAATGGGTTCTGTATTACTTGTTCTTAAATGTACCCAATCTGTTTCAAATTCAATCTTAAGTCCGTCTTCAATATTTATTGGTTGATTTTTATACTTCTTCTTTATTTTTTCAAAAATAGATTGAACGTTAACGCCTTGGTTGAGTTCTATTTTGTTTTTGCTGATAAAATAGTCAGGAAAGCTTCCTCTTAATTGCTTGGCACTTTTTTCGCTCTTTGCTAATGAGGTCAAAAACAATGCAATACCTATTAATGCATCACGACCATAGTGAAGATCCGGAACAATAATTCCACCATTCCCTTCTCCACCAATTACTGCATTTACAGCTTTCATTTTAGTCACTACATTCACCTCTCCTACCGCACTCGGAAAATATTCTCCACCATGTTTATCTGTAACATCTTTCAAGGCTCTTGTGCTGGACATGTTGCTAACTGTATTGCCAGGCCTGTGTTGCAATACATAATCAGCAATTGCAACTAAGGTATATTCCTCGCCAAACAATGAACCATCTTCATTTACAAAACACAATCTATCTACATCGGGATCAACTGCAATTCCGAGGTGTGCTTTTCGCTTGTTTACTTCATTGCACAACTGCGTAAGGTGTTGCGGTAAAGGCTCAGGATTGTGTGCAAACTGACCATTCACCTCTTCATTTAATACGGTAATATCTTTTACGCCCAATGCCTTCAAAAGTGCCGGAACTGCAATTGCTCCTGAGCTATTAATGGCATCAACAACTATTTTAAATTTTTTCTTCGTAATTGCAGCTACATCTACCAATGGGTAGTTGACTACGGCATCTATATGTTGCTGGAGTGCACTTGTATTGGTAACACAACTACCTAATTTATCCACTGAAGCGAATGTGAAATTTTCTTTTTCGGCAATTGCCAATACTTTAGCTCCATCTTCACCACTAATAAATTCACCTTCGCCATTTAGCAATTTCAATGCATTCCATTCTTTAGGGTTATGACTGGCCGTTATAATTATACCTCCGTCAGCATCCTCAAACTTAACAGCCATTTCTACCGTAGGTGTTGTACTTAACCCAAGATCAATTACATCTAATCCAAGGGCATTTAAGGTATTTACAACCAGGTGCTGAACCATTTCACCACTTATTCTACCATCGCGACCTACAATTATTTTTGTTGCTTTTGACTCCTTCATTAGCCATGATCCATAAGCAGCTGTAAATTTTACGATATCCAAAGGGGATAATGTATCTCCAGGTTTACCACCTATGGTGCCTCTAATACCTGAGATACTTTTTATTAATGCCATTCGATTGGTTTTTTTATATATGCAAACTTACCAAATTGGATAATCTAATCTTGATTATTTTATCCTTAATTAGGGCTTGCTCAATAACTCAGCCAAGCACATATTAAGTTTTCTCGTACTTTTTTGAGTATGCTCATTGAGTTATGTTTGTTCAAAGCTTGATATAGTAGGCACAAAAGTGCTTGCCTCGTCATTGCGACGAGGTT
>JANPHE010000176.1:0-51828 GCA_031424295.1 Segetibacter sp.
TGATACTTTATACAATCATCGCAACGTAAGACCATACTGGCAACAAGACCCAGCATCTCCTTTGTTTTTTTATCCAATGCACCTTCATCATAGGTATTGGTATCCAGATTCCATAGCCGCTTCATCACTAGATTATTCTTACTGAGGATAACCTCATTCATCCGTTCGCGGTAATCATTAAATTCATCTACCAGATTGCTCATAAAAAAAATTTAAACAAATTTACGCCTGTTGGCAACATTAATATTTATCAATAATATTTTCTAAAAAAATCTCCATGTGTTTTTTTATTTCATTTACTCTGGACCGGTGATTATTTACCATAACTGAAAAACTAAGCAGCCGGTTTTTCTTTGTGATCAAATAACCACTAAGTGACAAGTTATTAGTCATCGAACCTGTCTTAGCCCAAATGCTTTTTTCATATCCTTTGTACCATCCTTGTAGTGTTCCTTCATTTCCTGAAGGCAACAATACTTTTAATCTTTCCATTCCATAATCAGCATTCAGTTTGTTGAGCACCCAAATGAGGTCCTGAGGTGTAAACAGATTATACCGGCTAAGACCACTGCCATCTGCCCATCTTGGCTCTTGAGGCAATGACTTAAGATCAGTTTTTAATAAGGTGTCTATCATACGAACATCATTCATTTCACCAATGAATTCGTTAGAAGCCATCAACAACGTTTGTTCTGCAAAAAAGTTGTCACTTCGGTGCATCATGATGGCGAACAAAGAATCCTTTGGTTGAGAATACACAGGAAAACCTTGTCCATTTTCTAATGGATTGTATGTTGTAAGGACTATTTTGTGAATCGTGTCAGACAGATAGCGACTGGCAAATATTCCACTATGAAGCGACATTGTAATTTTTTTCACCGCCTCTGTATCCCCCTTTGATGTGTCTATATTGTAAATGTGTCCCCCCGGATATCTCGTTACTTCCCACTTTTCTCCTGGCTCAGGTTTTCCAATTACAAATGGTTGAATTGATTTTGGTACAGCTGACATACTATCTCCAACATAATCATAGGTTATCGTTGCTATATTCCCATACATTGGAAAGGGATCCCGTTCTGCACTAAATGGAAGTTTATAATCATCCCAAGCCCAACCGGAGCCTAGCGGTTTAGAAGCAAATGGAGTGACGAGCCGAATAACACTTATTTCCCTTTGCTTCAGGAAACTGAACAACGGCTGATTTTTAAAGTCGGGATGCAAAAAAGTGGGGTCACCGGTTGCTTGTACTGTTGCTGTTTCATGATCAACTTCAACACGGGCAGCAACCAAACTATCGGGAAGATATTTTAGTCCTGCAAACAAAGTGAAAAGTTTTACGTTGCTGGATGGAATAAAATAATGATCACCGTTAAAGTCATATAGGTATTGGTGATTATAGAGGTCATAAATACTAATGCCAACCTGAGCGGACTTAAACAAAGAATCCTTCAATAAAAGAACAATTGCCTTATGCCGTATTTGTTTTGTTATTGTACAAGAAGGCAACGTAAATAAAGCTATTGAAATAATACAAGCAACAATGTACTTTACACTTTCATTCTTCATTCATTAAAGTTTTATGTTTAGCGACTCATATTGACTCCATTGAAATTCTTTTGGCGAGACAATATTGTTGACACTATAAGACATCTGAGTTTTTTCTGCCATCATTGAAATTATGTATAATTCTCTTTTCAAACTATAAGTCATCAAATTGATACAATGGATCTAAGTGGTCGGCATGTCCCATTTCACAAAGTGGTTTAATTATGCCATCATTTAAGCTATAAACCCACCCATGCAAATAAGGTCTTTGTTCATATTTCCACGCTTTCTGTATAATACTAGTTTTTGCCAAATTCATTACCTGTTCTAGAACATTCAATTCTACCAGGCGGTCCAATCTATCCTCCTCTTTGGTTTGATAATCAATTTCGTCTCTGTGAATTCTGTAAACATCTTTTATGTTTCTGATCCACTTATTAATTATCTCATAATTATGTGATGACATGGCTGCCTTTACTCCCCCACACCCATAATGCCCACAAACAATTATGTGCTTCACTTTTAAATGATGAACAGCATACTCCAATACTGCCAGCAAATTAAGGTCTGTATGAACAACCATATTAGCAATATTTCGGTGAACAAAAATCTCACCAGGATCGGTGCCTGTAATTCTATCGGCAGGTACCCTGCTGTCGCTGCACCCAATCCACAAAAACTCAGGGGTTTGAACTTGTGACAAACGGTGAAAAAATTCAGGATCTTCTTTTAAAACACCCTCTGCCCATTCCTTATTGTTTTGTAATAACCGATTATAGGATTTTATTAATTTCCCTTTTTTCATAATTATTGATTTGTATTAAAACACATGAATTTTTTAAGTTGCCATAATATTTGTTGCATGCTAATGAAATGACTTTACATGACTATTGTTTTCCTCATTATATTTCATTTTCGTACCAACACCTTTTACAATTATCTTTTTTTCTATTGATTGCACATTCGTGAAATCTTTAATTAATTCCAGTACATTAAAATCAATATAAGTAGAATAGGCAGCATTGAAAATAACTGTTGAATTTTCTGGTAAATCTGCTAATGTTCGTTTTATATTGGCTTTGTTTAAAAATGAAACTTCTTCAGTAAGCCTTATGGTGATGACATCACCGGCATGATGATCTTCCTTATGAAAGTGATAAACATTTTTGAAATTACTTTTTAAAATATAAAATATACTGATGGCTAATCCAAGCAAAACACCAATAATTAAATCGGTAAATACTATAGCGATTATAGTAGCTACAAATGGAATAAATTGGTTCAATTCATTTTTATACATTTCCTTAAACAGAGAGATTTTTGCCAATTTATAACCGGTAAGCAACAAAATAGTTGCTAAAGATGCCAAAGGAATAAAATTTAAAATGGGACTTAATAATAGAATGCAAATCAATAAAAAAAGACCATGAAGAATAGCAGATATTTTGGTTTGTGCGCCGGCATTTAAATTTACTGAACTTCTTACAATAACTGATGTAATTGGGATGCCGTCTATAAGACCGGAAATTACATTTCCCATTTCTTGTGCCAATAACTCACTATTTGGCGATGCCTGCCTTTTGTAAGGATCTATGTTTTCTACAGCTTCAAGATTCAGTAAGGTTTCAATTGAAGCAATAACAGCAATAGTGAAGGCTACACCCCAAACTTGCGGATTATTGATACTGGTAAAATTGGGCAATGTAACGATGGAATGAATACCCTTAAATGAAGGTATATTAACCAAATGCTCCGAAGAAATAGCGATAAAAGGAAAAGAGACTTTAAACAGGGAATTTAGCAGCACCCCCAATAATACAACAAAAAAGGAGGCTGGACTAAATTTCACTTTTTTCATGGGCGTTTTGTCCCAAAACAACATAACAAGAATAAGCAAGAAGGACATAATAATTGCTCTCCATGAAAAATAATTAAAAATGCCAAGCAATTCAGAAAATGTATTTTCTCCAACTTTCTGAAAAAAAGTAAAGTCGTCTTATGTATCCCTGTCAAAACTTACAGCATGTGGTATTTGCTTTAGAATAAGGATGATCCCAATAGCTGCCACCAATCCTTTAATTACATTGGTAGGGATATAATTTGCTATAAAGCCTCTTTAAAAATACCTGCAACCAATTGAAAAACGCCTTCAAGTACCACTGCCATCAGAAAAACATCAAAACTTCCCAATTTAGTAATTGAAGTAAGTACTATAGCGGCCAATCATGCCGCTGGACCGCTAACGCTTGTATGAGATTGGCTTAATAGTCCTACGAATAGTCCGCCAACTACACCAGAAATAACGCGGGACAATAGTTGAGCACCGCTAGCCAATGCCACACCTAAACACAATGGCAATGCTACCAAAAAAACTACAACTGATGCGGGTATATCAGACCCCACATGTTTAAAATATTTGTTTATGAAAACGTTTCATTCAAAAAATTTGAATTTCATTTATTACTAAATAAATGAAAATACCAGATAATTAAATGGTATCAGGAGTGGGATTAACTATATCAATAGAATAATTAGCTAGTATCTGATACTATTGGTGAATGTAAGAAATAGCTGAATTAACTGGTAAACAATAGCTTACTATCTGTGTGGAATTTGTTATAAATGGAATCTGGAACTCAATGTTATCTTCCAAACTTTTTTCAACTGTACTGTCGGGAAGGATTTCAGTCTGTTGATTGTTACATAATACTTTCACAAGTATGGTAATAAATGCTATTTGCATAAGCATTATCATGCTAAAAATGAAACGCTATTATCTTGAAGATTTTCATCCAGATTTGCAAAATAATATAAATAAATGCATTAATATCAATTATTGAAAGTCATTAACTAAAAGATTAATTAATAAAAATCTCTTGAAGACTGTATGATTTTAATTAACAAAATCATCAGTTAAGTATTTAACCCACCGCATACGCTTATTACTTGTCCGGTTACATAACTACTCATATCGCTGGCTAGATATAAGGTAGTATCAGCAATTTCTTCGGCACTGGCAAAACGGCCCAGTGGAATTTTTTCTAAGAATGATTTTCCTGCTTCTCCTTCTTTCAGATAATGTGTCATATCAGTTTCCACAAAACCCGGTGCTATGGCATTGCATCGGATGTTTCTGCTTCCTAACTCGAGGGCAACAGATTTAGTAAACCCAATAATTCCTGCCTTTGAAGCGGCATAACTGCTTTGTCCGGCATTTCCTCTTACACCAATAATAGAGCTCATGTTGATAATGCTGCCTTTCCTCGCTTTCATCATAGGCCTGATTACCTGTTTGGTCATATTAAATACACTCTTCAAATTTATCATCATTACTTCATCCCATTGTTCGGGTGTCATTCTGAGTAAGAGATTGTCTTTGCTAATGCCTGCATTATTTACACAAACATCAATATTGCCAAACGCTTTCACCACATCATTAACCATGGTTTCGCATTGTTCAAATATGCCGGCATTGCTTTTATAAGCTTTTGCTTTAATCCCAAATGCAGATAGTTTCTCTTCGAGGGATTTGGCTTTTTCATCGCTGCTCACATAAGAAAATGCAATGTTGGCGCCTTGTTCAGCTAGTTTTACTGCAATAGCCTCTCCAATGCCACGACTGGCACCTGTTACAATGACTGTTCTTCCATCAAGTAGTTTCATGACTGTAGATTATTAGTAAATAGTATAGCAAATGTAAATGAAAATCATTTTGTTCATACTTCCTTCAAAATCCATCCCGTTTTTAATCCTTATTTATTGAATAATAGAATTTGAAAAGGCGGTTTGCTTGTTTTACAACAATAGAATGTAGTCCTTGTTAAAACCTAACCTTGAGAAATATTCATGCTATCAAATGCAATCTTCAATTCTGCAGGGTTAGCATTTACCATTGCTTCGCTAAAACCAAAGGTGAGTGTTGTACTTCCTTGCTTCAACTGATTGAAAATAGATTCAATAAAATCGCCAACCGGTGGCGCAAAATCATGTAACCCCTTGCCACCAAGATCTGTATTGAGCGCAGGCGGTACAATTTCAATTACCTCTATTCCTTTGGATTGCAAAAGATGACGAAGCGATAAAGTAAACGAGTGAAAGAAAGCCTTAGTGGCAGAATATACAGGCACTTTGGTAAGCGGAACAAATGATAAACCAGACGTGACATTCATTATGGTTTTGAGTGCGGGCAATTGAATAAACAATGAAACCAGATGAATAGGTGCTTCAATGTTGATCGCTATTTCTTTTTTTGCCTGTTCAAAAAAATGGTCATCATCAATATTCATCCAATGTTGAATGCCTGCATTGTTAGTAAGAACGCTCAAGTCGCTGTGGTTTTCTGCAATCCATTGATAGAGTTCAACTCTTTCTTCAGCGATAGAAAGGTCGCATTTCCGGGTAATTACCGATGGATATTTTTGAGTAACTTCATCAAGCACTTCTTGCCTTCTTCCACAGATAATGACGCTGTTATTTTCAGCAATAAACCTTTCTGTAAGTCCTAGACCTATACCGGTTCCGCCGCCAGTTAGGAGAATCTTATTCTGTGAAATATTCATTTGTATTTTTCGATAAAAATAAACAAAGCTGAATAAAAATCAATAATAAAAAAGCCTCTCTGCAATGCAGAAAGGCTTTAAAAGAGGGGGGCTCCACCCAATATGTGCGGCACAGCCCTACTTCCCAACTTCAACCGAGGTTACATAAATCTTATTAAAAGCATATCGCTAATTCCAGTTGGAATTTCAGTACTACTTGTATTTTTTACAGTTGCTTTTGTTTTTTCAGGAGCTGCTGCCGGAGCAGGTTCGTAGCGATAGCCCGGCGTATCCGACTTTTTCAATTCTTTATCTATTTCAAGTAATTCTTTCAACTTTTCATCTTTTTGTTGCTGTAGCTGCTCTTTGCTTTTCTTGAAATTTTCAAGTACGTTTTCATCGTTTTCATTGTTCCACTCATCATTGTCATCTTTTTGCTTGTCTACTCTTTTCAAACCATCAGTAGTCATTATATAATTTACATTGTGTCTAAAGCTATATGCTTTTGTTTCAATGTTGTTTTCCCAATCCCAGTAATCATTCCCGCTTCCAAAATCCACGAGGACGTCCTGGCCCCAACCTACATTGTCGTCTATGTAAATTTTCTTACCAACCGGTACAGCCACTGTTACGATAATCTGTTGGTTCCTGAACTTTTCTTCTCTGGTTATTCCAATTCCTTTTTCCAGCATCAACACGCTATCAATCTGGTTGATGGAAAAATTAATTTTGCTTGACAAATCTTCTGCTTTCATTTTGCTATTGGCATTCACCATTTTCACCATGGTTACTTTAAAGCTGTCGTTGTTTGACTTAATAATTCTCACCCTTACATTTCTTACATAAATGGTGTCTTCATCAAATGCACCAAATGGTTCAAAATGAAACCTGGTGGTATTGTAATACCTTCCAAAAGATGCAGCTTTTACATCCAGTCTGTTAACTCCCGGATTGGACAAAGCCACTGTTTCTTCTACCGGATTGTTTCTAAACCTAAAGTCATTTCTAACAGCCACAATCAAGTTGATAAAGCAGATCCAACCCAATATCCAAAGACCGGCAAACGTCATTCTAATAATAGCACTGCCACCTCTTTTTCCAGTTATCCTTCTAATTATCCAGGTTACAATGGCAATAACCGGTACCCAAATAAAGAAGATTAATGTTCCATAAGTAAGCATTTTCTCCAGGCCATCGCTTAATACCCAAGAATAAGCAGGTAAAAATCCTGTAAAAACTACTCCTATTCCAAATAATGCCGCTACAATAGCAAATAAGAAACAGCCAAGGAAGAAGTATAAAATTGCTTTAAGTATTATTGCAAAAACATTCCCTATTCCCCCACTATTTTTTTTAAGATTTGTTCCAACTTGTTGTGCAGTCGCCTTTACTTCTGTTCCAAATTGTTGTGCACGATCTTTAAATCCTTCGATGTCTCCCTGAATGGTTGTTTTTATATTATTGAGGTCCACTTTTTCACCTTTCATCTCTAATTTGTCAGCAGTACTTTTTGCCTCAGGCAGAACCAGCCAAAAGATGATATAGATAAATATAGCGCCAGGGCTAAATGAAAAGCTCAAAAAGTGTGGAAAGTCAAACCAACCCCAATTTCCCCAGCGAAAAACAAAAGAAAAGAATGGGATTAAGAATAACAACCGGGGTATCCATACCTGAATTGAAAAATATTGAGCAAGTCCACTACATACACCTGCTATCAGTTTGCTTTCAGGATCGCGAAACAAACGTTTGCGCAATGAACCGATAACTACAGATGATGTGCTTGGAACTGCAATCCAAAGCACAAGATATATAGGAAAGGTTACGCCAAAGAACAATACAAACAGAATTCTAACTATAACCGAATCAATCCCGGAATAGTTTGCTATCCCACTACATACGCCCCCAAGAATTTTACTATTTTCATCCCGATATAGCTTCTTGTTGATGGTGAAATTTCCGCTATTTGACTGTGATTGCTGTCCGCCTTCAGAACCAAGCTGAGATTTTACGCTTGCTTCTTCTGCTTCAAAGTCTTCCGGACGTCCCATGCTGTTGATGATGTTGTTTACATCTTCATCAATTATGCATGTACTTCCTTTTTTAATTACTTCGCCAAAAAGCTCGGCTATACGACCTTCTATATCATTGATTATTTCATCTCTACCTTCTTCATTAGCAAAGAACACCCTTAATCTTTCAACATACTTTTGTAGCATGTCGTAGGCACTTTCTTCGATCGGTATTACTCTACCGTGGAAGTTTATGTTGATTACCTTTTTCATGTTTTTTTATTTTTGTTGCTTGTCAGAACCAATTGGTTCAAGTAGCATGGTTGGTTAAAGTTGGTTTTGATTTAATTCAGTATTTTCTGTTTTGGCTGTGAGCTTGTTCACTGCATTTGCCAGCTCATTCCAGGTTTCTTCCAGTTCGTGATAAAAGGCTAAGCCTCTATCAGTCATACTGAAATATTTTCTTGGAGGGCCGCTGTTGCTTTCTACCCAGCGATACATGAGCAGCTCGGCATTTTTCAACCTTGTTAAGAGCGGGTAAAGCGTTCCTTCCAAAATGTGGAGGTTGGCAGTTTTCATTTTTTCTACAATATCACTAGGGTAAGCTTCGCCCTGGCGAATAATAGAAAGAATGCAAAACTCCAAAACCCCTTTCCGCATCTGGCTCTGTGTGTTATCTATGTTCATATCCGGAGTTTTTTGTGGTTCCAGCTTTTGGCCAGAGACCGATTATTTTAAATATTGTTTTCAACGTTTCTCACCTTTTTGTCCTTTGACAACACAAAGATGCGACTTTATTCAATACTATGCAATACAAAGTACCATATTTATTTTAGTAGCTAGCGAAGGATATTAGTGTAGATAGCTTATAACCTAACAATACCAATGCTTTCAGCTAATTATGGTCATTTTAGTAAAATAAAATATTTGGATGAGCGGTAAAATAGAGGGATAAGCGGTTGGAAGAGGAAAAGTCGCACTAATTAACCTCATTTTTAAACAAAGGTGCCTAAATGAAGTAATTGTGTGTATTCTGTTTGGGAGAGGAATAAACTATCTTAATTTATTTAAATTTAATTAATTATATGTTTTAATTAGTTTTAATTTTATTTTATATGAAGTGAGTTCAAATCTTTTTCATAATTGTTAAGCTGAAGATTATTTTAAGAAAGCAATTAAGCTAATCATTAAAATAAAAAATGAGTACCCAAATGACTCAGGTACTCATTCGCGTCATTATTTATTGCTAAGCATTCAAAATTTTAGTCTGATGGTTGATACTTTCAATATGGACGGCATCAAAGTATTTTTCTACAAATTCATTACTCAAACCCAGATTTTCACCTCTTTTAAAAGCTCTGTCCAATATTTCATTGTATCGATTGGTTTGCAATATGGTAATGTTGTTTTCTTTTTTATACTGACCAATTTTCTCGGCAACCTTCATTCGCTGACTTAATATTTCCAGCAATTCATCATCTAGTTGATTGATCTGACTACGCAATTGCTCCAAAGCCAATTGATAAGCCTCAGATGAAATATCCTCTTTTCTCCAGATTAATTTCTCCAATATTTCATTCAACCTTTCCGGCGTTACCTGTTGTTTTGCATCGCTCCATGCATTGTCAGGGTCTATGTGGCTTTCCATCATCAGTCCATCATAATCGAGGTCTAAGGCTTTTTGAGCTACTTCGTGCAAATTGTCTCTACGTCCACATATGTGGGACGGATCATTGATCATCAAGAGATCAGGATTGCGCCTTTTCATTTCTATGGCAAGGTGCCACATCGGATTGTTTCTGTACTCAACATTCCCATAAGATGAAAAACCCCGGTGAATCAAACCAATATTCTTTATCCCTGCATTGGCTACTCTTTCTACCGCCCCCATCCACAATTCAATATCTGGGTTTATTGGATTTTTGATTAGCACGGGTACATTCGCATTTCGCAAAGCATCTGCTACCTCTTGTACACTAAATGGATTTACGGTTGTTCGTGCACCAATCCACAGCATATCAATATCAAAATGCAAAGCGTCTTGCACTTGTTTAGCAGAGGCAACCTCTACCGCCATTGGCAAGCCGGTTTCTTTTTTTGCCTGCTGAAGCCACGACAATCCTTTTGTGCCCACGCCTTCAAAGTTTCCCGGTCGGGTTCGTGGTTTCCAGATGCCTGCCCTAAAAACGTTTACCTTGCCCGTCTTGGCTAACCGATTGGCAGTTTCCACTACTTGTTGCTCCGTTTCGGCGCTGCATGGTCCAGAAATTATTAAAGGTCTTTTTGACCAAATCTGTTCTATGGATGACTTTTCTTTATTTAATGATGTTGATAGCATATACTCCTTTTTTGAGGGGATGATTGTATTTTCCAATGATTTTGGTCGTACAATAATCCCAGTTGATCAATATTTAAATTATTTTAAAATACGGTTAATTTTATTTGCATTACTCATAAGATTTTCCAATTGCTCATGGTTCTCTGTTTCCAGATAATGCTTAAACATTTGCAACTGACTGATATGTTCATTTAAAACATCCAACACATTCTCTTTGTTCTGAAGAAAAATAGATGCCCACGTTTCCGGATTACTTTTGGCCAGCCTTACTGTGCTTTCAAATCCTCCGCTTGCCAGTTCAAAAATGGCATCTTCTTCTTTTTCTTTTTCCAATACGGTATTAGCCAATGCAAAAGAAGTAATGTGCGATATATGGCTTACATATGCCACATGCACATCATGATCAGCCGCATTCATATAAACCACATGCATTCCTATGGTTTTATAAAGCTTTTCAACAACATTTATCGCATCCTCATCACATGCTTCTTTATTACAAATGACCACCGCTTTATTTATAAAAGCGTCCTTTCGGGCTGCATAAGGCCCACTAAATTCTGTACCCCACATTGGGTGCGTACCAACAAACCGGCTTTTTTTGGGATGGTCTTTTATACTATTTAATATGCCGGCTTTGGTAGATCCTACATCCATCACTACCTGCTTGTTTACTTTGTTTAGTATACCAGGCAATAGATTGATGATTTTATCTACCGGAATTGCCAATACCACCAAATCAGCATTTTTAATTGCTTCATCCATTTCCATTATTCCGTCAACCAAGCCTAGTTCAATTGCTTGTTGCCGGTGCGTTTTATTATGGTCCACCCCAATCACTTTTGCTGCAATCCCTTTTTCCTTCATGACCAATGCCATGGAGCCTCCTATTAAACCCAGTCCTATTATTGCAACGTTCATCTTAATTCCATTTGTTTTATTCTATCAATTGCTTTTTCTAAAGTTTGCTCACTACTGCACAAACTTACCCGTATGTAATTGTTGCCGGCAGAGCCGAAAATGCCACCGGGTGTAATAAACACTTTGGTTTTGTTCAAAATATCATCACTCAGATCGAAGCCCGATTCATAATTAGTTGGGATGCCCGCCCAAACAAACAAACCGGCTTGGTTCTTTGAATAATTGCAGTTCAACAGATCAAGCAATTCAAATGCTTTACTTTTTCTGGATTGATAAATAATGTTCAATTCATCAAACCAATCCTTTCCAAGCGATAGTGCTTTGGCAGCAGCAAGTTGGAGCGGAAGGAACATACCACTATCCATGTTACTTTTAAACCGTAGCACATCATCAATCCTATCTTTGGCTCCACATAAAACGCCAACTCTCCACCCGGCCATATTATGCGATTTGCTAAGGGAATTAAGTTCAATAGCTACTTCCTTTGCACCATCAACGCTTAACAAGCTCATTGGCTTGCCTGTAGTAATAAAGCTATATGGATTGTCGTGGCAAATAAGAATTGCATGCATTTTTCCAAAAGCAATTATTTTTTCAAACAACTGCGTATCGGCAATCTGACCTGTGGGCATTTGCGGGTAATTTACCCACATCAATTTCACCTTACTCAAATCTAATTTCTCTATTGCTTTAAAATCTATTTGCCAATTATTTTTTTCTTTTAAAATATATTCTATGCAGGTGGCGCCTGCTATTTGTACTGCACTTCTGTACGTTGGATAACCGGGATTGGGAATCAATACTTCATCACCTGGATTTAGATAAGTCATACAAATGTGCATGATGCCTTCTTTGGAACCGATTAAAGGCAAAATTTCCGTTGCAGGATTTAGCGCTGTTGCATACCATTCTTTGTACCAATTTGCAAATGCTGCTCGCAAAGCATCTACACCTTTATACGATTGGTATCCATGTACCTGTTGCTTTGTAGATTCTTCGCTTAAAATCTTGATTACATCCGGATGCGGTGGTAAGTCAGGGCTTCCAATACCCACATTAATGACAGGTAGGCCCGCCATGTTTAATGCTTGAATTTCTTTAAGCTTTTGAGAAAAATAATATTCCCCTATTCCTTCTAATCGGTTGGCAATTTTCATTGGTAAAATGTTTTCCCTTTTTGGTAAATCCCATACACTTTTACATCTTGCGTTAACGGACCTATCGTTTCTAAAACAGTATAAAATTGGTGTACATGATCAAACTCCATGTCAGCATGAAAGCTATATTTCCATTCGCTCTCCGGTATGGGCATACTTTGAAGCTTGCTTAGGTTAATACCACATTCAGCTATACTCGTTAATACCTTAGCAAGACTACCTTTGGAATGGTCAGTAAAAAAATTGACGGATGCTTTATTTACAACCGTTGAGTCTACTGATAAATTTTCCTTTTGCAAAACCAGGAACCGTGTGTAATTATTCTTCATGCTATGAATGTTAGGCCCAATTATTTGCAATTGATAAAGATCAGCCGCCAGTTTACCTGCTATAGCAGCAATATGCTTACTCTTTGTTTTATGAACATGTCTTGCACTTATTGCGGTATCCTCGGTCTCCACCAACTTCCAATTATGCTTATCTAAAAAATTAATGCATTGTAGCAATGCCATTGGGTGAGAATGCACTTCACGTATATCTTCAAGTAATACGCCTGGATTTGTCAATAGATGTTGCCTGATATGCAGGTAGACCTCACCTACAATATTTAGTTTACTTTTTTGCAGCAGGCTATAATTGGGCAAAATACTTCCTGCAATAGAATTTTCGATAGCCATGAGGGCTCCGTCACATATTTTTTTCTTTCCTGCAATTTTTATTAATTCCCTAAAGGATGAGCACCCAACAACCTCCACCTCTTGATAGTAGTGCTTCGCAGCTGCATGATGGAAGCTCCCTTCAAACCCTTGTATTGCAATTTTAACGGCCATCGTAATAAAAAAAATCCCGACTTTTTTAAAAGCCGGGATTTTGTATGTTGAGTTTTTTAAAGGTTATGGTTTCAACAAAATCATCCTGGCTTCTTTGCTAAAGAAGCAGTAATAAAATTTAAAATATTTATTTGTTATTTCCATTGGCTTTTCAAATGTAGCTTATTAAATTGTATGAAAAAGATTTAGAGAAATTATTTTTAGTCGAAAGTGGCTTATTCTGACAAGTTGAATAAACTTAAATACCACCCTTGTTTTCTATCTCAGCTAGTGCTTTTGCAATCTCAGCTCCCAATTTTGCATTGTTTTCTATCAGGGCAATATTGGCTTGTAAACTTTCTCCATGCGTATGCCCGGCTATATATTTTAAGATGAACGGGGTAACGTCTTTTCCCCGGATATTGTTTTTGGCAGCAGCATCCAAAGCCAATTGAATATGCACTTCCATTTCATTGGTTGGCACTTCATTTTCTACAGGAACGGGGTTTGCTATCAGCACAGAACCAGCTAATCCAAGTTGCCATTTGGCGTGCATGACCCCTGCTATTTCGGCCGGAGTATCGCATCTCAATGGGGTATTAAAACCGCTCTTTCTCGAATAAAAACTAGGAAACGCATCCTGTCCAAAGGTAATAACAGGAATTCCCATCGTTTCAAGATATTCCAACGTAAGCCCGATATCCAAGATGGATTTTACGCCTGCTGAAACGACTGCTACAGATGTTTGTGCCATTTCGGTAAGGTCTGCCGAAACATCCATTGATACTTCTGCACCTCTGTGAACCCCACCTATTCCTCCAGTTACAAAAACCTTAATGCCCGCCATTGATGCAATCCGCATGGTTGCCGCTACTGTGGTGGCGCCGTATAATTGTTGGCTGATTACATATGGAAGGTCCCTGATGCTTACTTTCCAGACATCTGTCGCCTTACCAAAGTATTCAATTTGTTCTTTTGTCAGTCCCACAGAGCATTTGCCATTCATAATAGCAATGGTTGCAGGAACAGCACCATTTTTTCGAACGACCGCTTCCACACTCAATGCTGTTTCTACATTTTTAGGAAAGGGCATTCCATGTGAAATAATGGTAGATTCCAAGGCTACTATCGGTTGCTTGTCGTGCAATGCCTGCAATACTTCCGGATGGATTTCTAAATATGGGTTCATTTGTCAGCAAAGTATTTGGGTACAAGTTCAAGCAGTTTCTCCTGATCAAGGTGTGTAGCTATGGCGCCATTTACCTGCAGAATTTCTGCTGAAAGCGTATGAGCAATTTTTAAACAATCCAGATCTGCTTTGCCCAGATATTTCCCCAGCAAAAAGCCTGATAAAGAACCATCTCCTGCTCCGGTACAATCAACTACATCTACAAAAGCGGCGTGAAGGGTTATGGTTTTCTCTTTGTTTACAATTCTGGAGCCATGTGCGCCATTGTGCAGCCAAATATTTTGAATACCTCTTGCTAACAAAATATCTATTTGCGATTTAGCGGATGCAACGTGTTCATGACATAAAACCGGCAATTCATCCTCGTTTGGAGTTATCATGTGCAAGCCCTGCAAGTTTACCGTACTCAGCTTGGCTGCAGGAGGAACAGATACCGGTTCTATGATAAACGGAATGCCTGTCGTTTTGCTAAATTCGAGCAGCCATTCAATAGTATCAACATTAATGTTTGCATCTGCCAGCAAAAAGGAAGCTGTTTTCATCAACTCAATATTGCTTTCCAGGTGAGCCGGCGTAATGTAATGATGCACCGGACTGGTAATGAAAGCTGCAAACAGAGAGCCGTCTTCGTTCAAAATGCCCGTGTATTTGCCTGATTGGCCTTCAATTGTTAATGCAGCGTCTAACTTTACGCCTGCATTTGAACAGACCGATTTCAGCCAATCCCCGTCGCTATCGTTACCAAAAACACTAATCAGTTGAACAGGCACTTCCAATAAAGACAATTGGTGAGAGATATTGCGGGCAACGCCACCTGCTGTTTTGGTTACCGTAGCAGGAGATGTAGTTGCAGGAATGATATGGTCAGAAGCATGAAAAAGCTCATCTACCAAAGCAGCCCCAATACAAATAACAGGTTTTGACATGGGCGCAAAACTAAGGGCATATTCTTAATAGTACAGCTACAGGGCACATGAAAATTAATGGCATATTTGGGTGGAGTGCAAAATGAAATGTTATAAAGCAAACAACTGATATTATTTACCGGAGGTAAAAGGCTTATTGATACTCTACAATATTTTACCTTTGCATTTCAAAAATTACAGCATATGCCAGGTTTTGAACTATGGGGTGCCGAAGAGCGCAAAGAAGTAAATGATGTATTGGAAACGGGAATATTGATGCGTTATGGTTTTGATGGCCCCAGAAAAGGAATTTATAAGAGCATAGAACTGGAAAAGGAAATCTGCAAAACATTTGGCAGCAGCTATGCACAACTTACAAGCAGCGGTACGGCAGCACTCACCACAGCACTAGCTGCGTTAAACATTGGCCATGGAGATGAAGTGATTATGCCGGCCTTTACTTTTGTTGCTAGTTTTGAAGCAGTGATAAGTGTAGGCGCAGTGCCTGTGTTGGTAGATATAGATGAAAGCCTGACACTCAATCCAGAGTCTGTAAAGGAAGCTATTACACCAAAAACCAGGTGCATCATGCCTGTGCATATGTGCGGTAGCATGGCAGATTTGGATGCGTTGAAAGCAATTTGTGATCAGCACAACCTTGTTTTGCTGGAAGATGCATGCCAGAGTATAGGTGGCAGTTACAAAGGTAAAATGTTGGGCACAATAGGTGATGCGGGCACTTTTAGCTTCGATTTTGTAAAAACCATTACCTGCGGCGAAGGCGGAGTGGTGATGACCAATAACCAAGAAGTATATGAAAAATGTGATGGCTACACTGACCATGGACATGATCATAAAGGTGGCGCAGACAGGGGTGCCGATCTTCATCCTTTTGTTGGTTACAACTTTCGGATTAGTGAATTGCATGCTGCTGTAGGCCTTGCACAAATCAGAAAACTGGACCAATTTATGGTCATTCAAAGGAAAAATAATATCCTGCTAAAGCAAATATTATCTACTGTTCCGGAAATAACATTTAGAACTATTCACGATACTGATGGGGATAGCTGTAGTTTTTTAAGTTGGTTTCTACCTACAGAAAATATGACAAAAGCTGTAGTGGCCAATATGAAGGAGCAAGGAATATTAGCAGGCAATTTCTATTGGTACAACAACAATTGGCACTATATCAGCAAATGGGATCACTTGAAGACAGCTGCGTTTCTAAACAACCAAAATCCATTGGTAACAGAAATTGTAAAGACATATTCATCAAAAACTTTTCCGGTAAGTGATGCTATTATGAGTCGCTGTATTTCTACAGCAATCAGCCTGTTGTGGACTGAAGATCAAATAAGAGAGAAGGGCGAAAAAATGGTGGCTGTTATACAAAAGGTGTTAGCAGAAGAAGCTACGTTGGCCTAAGAGCAAACTTTTAATAATTTATTATAACGCTCCATTTGGGGCGTTTTTTTATTGAAAATTAAATTAATAAAATAGGATATGCTTGTACAGTAAAGATTGGTTTAAAGACGTACTTTTTCTGAACTACTTAAACCAAATCAATATCAAAATTAACCAGTTGTACAAATTCTTCAAGCCTGGTATCTATTTCTTCTTTGGTGATTTCGGTAAGGCGCTGGGTGCCGAATTTCTCTACACAAAAACTAGCCAATGCGCTACCCATAATGATTGCCGTTTTCATATTGTTAAAGGAGATGTCTTTAGTTTTAGCAATATGGCCAATAAAACCACCTGCAAATGTATCCCCTGCACCTGTTGGGTCAAACACATCTTCTAACGGAAGTGCCGGAGCAAAAAACACATGGTTTTCATGAAACAATAATGCACCATGTTCCCCTTTTTTAATAATCAGGTATTTAGGTCCCATGGTAAGGATTTTATTAGCCGCTTTCACCAGACTATATTCTTTACTCAGCTCTCTGGCTTCGCTATCGTTTACCATCAACACATCCACACTTTTCAGCACATCCAATAAATCAGCAAGTGCTATTTCCATCCAAAAGTTCATGGTGTCCATGACGATTAGCTTTGGACGGGTTTTCATTTGATCAATTACACTTTTTTGAACTGCAGGAGCCAAATTACCCAACATCAAAAATTCACAATCCTGATACGATTCAGGAACGACCGGCTTAAAATCTGCCAATACATTCAATTGTGTTTCCAATGTATCACGGGTATTCATGTCCATATGGTACCGACCACTCCAGAAAAAAGTTTTTTCGTCCTTCTTAATCTGTACGCCCTCCATATTTACGCCCCTGTTGGTCAGCGCATCCAATTCAGCCTGTGGAAAATCGCCACCAACTACTGATATCTGCTTTATTGGTTTAGTAAAGTTGGAAGCACTCCAGGCGATATAAGTACCTGCGCCACCAATTATTTTATCCGATTTTCCAAAGGGGGTTTCAATAGCATCAAACGCCATCGAACCTACAACTACTAAAGACATAATGTGTGTTTTTTTAAAATGATGAGCGACAAACCAGCTTGTACTTCTGCCAATATTGCCATCGGGATGCGAAACTAAATGATTTTTGCTAATGAAGTTTCATCTAATGCAGTCAATACATTTCCCTCCATGACTTCCATGACTTTTCATGACTTTTTTCCTTCTTAATCCCAGCCATCCACACTACGACCTCCATGACCTTTCCTCCCCCTATTGACCCCCATGACCTTTCCCTCCATGACCTTCATGACTCTTCATGACCTTTCCCTTCATGACTTTTCTTGACCTTTCCTCCCCCTATTGACCACCACGACCTTTCCCTCCATGACCTTCACAACTCTTCATGACCTTTCCCTTCATGACTCTTCATGACCTTTCCTCCCCCTATCGACCACCACGACCTTTCCCTTCATGACTTTTCTTGACCTTTCCTCCCCCTATCGACCACCACGACCATTCCCTCCATTCCCTCCATGACTCTTCACGCCCTTCCATGACTTTTCCTATTTTTACATCAACATATACATGTGCAATGCCCAAAATAAGAGCTGAGAATACGACCAAACGGGAAATTATTATCACTAAGGCTGCAAAACTTTTCAAAGAAAAAGGATACAAAGCATCTAGTATGCGAGAACTCGCCGCTCAAATAGGTGTTGAAGCTGCTAGTTTATACAACCACATTTCATCCAAAGGTGATCTGTTAAGGTTAATTTGTTTTGAAGTAAGTACTGTTTATTATGCCAGTATCAATGCAATAGAAAAAGACAATAAAAACACCATTAGTAAAATAGAAAAGCTGTTGCGGTTTCATGTTTCTGCCATGATTGATAATTATGAAAAAGTATATGTGACTGATCATGATTGGAGAAATCTTGAGGAGCCATATCTATCCGAATATAGGGAACTGAGAAGAAATTACCGCAAGAAATTTACCGCCATTGTGCAACAAGGCATTGAAGAAAATGAATTGAAACAAATAGATGCCAATAGCATTGTTATGATCTTTATTAACGCTATCGGAGCTATTGACCAATGGCACCGGATCATTCACAAAGTAGATAGCCAAACATTTGAAGATATAATAGTTGCCGTTTTAATAGATGGAGTGAGAAAATAAAAACTTGGTTTAGTAAATATTATAAAAATGAAAAAACTAAAAAATTTTTTCATCACTTATTTTTCCATAATTTCATTTCTATAAATCAAAGACGCTCAAAGAATTTAACCCAGTAGAATGGGCAATTTGTATTGCAAATATTCCCGAATGTGTCGCTGGTATCTTTTTGGTTTGTGAATGGAATTGCATTTTCAACAATTAATATTTTTAAAGCATGGTGGTTTTATATGTCTTACTGGGCTTATCTTTTTTTACAGCTCTTTATTGGGTTTTAAAGAAATTTTTTAACCTTAAAATAGCTAGCTCCATATTCCTTACTTTTTACTTAGCAATTTATATTTTGGGGGCTATTTTTATTTTCCAGTTTATGGAAAGTGGAGAAAAAAAGGTTCTATTTTTTCTAGCATTGACGGTTGGAATAGTATTTCGATTATTTTATTTTTTTAAAGGACTGAAGGGTTCTTGATTATTTTTTGTTAATCGTTTTTGCCCTGAAACGAATGCAAAACGAAAAAAAATGCAAGGATAAAAACCATTTATTAATTATCGCCTTATTTTTGCGCAATCTCAAAAAAATGCTACACACACTTCCCTCCAATGAATCCATCCCTTCTGATAAGAAAAAGATAATTGTATTAGGAAGCGGTCCTAATAGAATTGGGCAAGGGATAGAGTTTGATTATTGCTGCGTTCATGGTCTGATGGCTATTAAAGAATGTGGCTACGAAGCCATTATGGTCAATTGCAATCCAGAAACGGTCAGCACCGACTTTGACATGGCTGATAAGCTTTATTTCGAACCTGTTTTTTGGGAGCATCTTTGGGATATTATCGAACTAGAGAAACCTTTCGGTGTAATCGTTCAATTGGGTGGCCAAACCGCATTGAAACTTGCCCGTCGTTTACAACAGAAAGGAATACCAATTATCGGTACTTCATTCGACAATATGGACATTGCCGAAGATCGTGGCCGGTTTAGTGATTTGCTTAAAGAACTTGATATACCCTATCCGGAATATGGAACAGCACTCGATGCTGATGAAGCAATAAAAGTGGCAAACATAGTAGGTTATCCTGTGCTCGTAAGACCTAGCTATGTATTAGGCGGTCAGCGTATGCGGATAGTGATCAACGATGATGAAGTAGAAAAAGCAGTTGTGAGTTTATTGAAACATATTCCTGACAATAAAATTCTAATTGATCACTTTTTGGATAGATGTCAGGAAGCGGAGATAGATGCCATTTTTGATGGCGAAGATTTTCATGTAATGGGTGTAATGGAACATATAGAACCGGCAGGAATTCATAGCGGCGATAGCAATGCAGTACTACCAGCTTTTAACCTTACCCCCTTGGTCATTACGACTATGGAATATTATGCAGAAAAAATTGCCCGCTCCCTCAATATTAAAGGACTGATCAATATTCAGTTTGCCATTAAGGATGGTAAAGTGTATGTGATAGAAGCCAATCCAAGGGCTTCTCGTACAACCCCTTTTATAGCAAAGGCGTATCAGATACCTTATTTGAATATTGCTACCAAAGTAATGTTGGGTGCAGCCAAACTAAAAGACTTTACCTACGTGAAAAAGCTAGATGGTTTTGCTATAAAAGAACCGGTATTCAGCTTCGACAAATTTCCGGGAGTGAGCAAAGAGCTTGGACCTGAAATGAAAAGTACGGGGGAAGCTATCCGGTTTATTAAAGACCTAAGGGACCCTTATTTTAGAACGCTGTATAAAGAAAGAAGCATGCACCTGAGCAGGTAAAAACTCAGGTACATGATTTTATTGCATTCATAAATTTCTACAATTGAAGTTCTAATTATTTTATCATTATTATTTCACTCAATTTTAATTTATCACTTTCAAGGTTCAGTATATACGGACCTATTGCTACTTTGGCTTCAAGGTGGATAAAATGAACCGGCTGATTCAATTGATTAAGAGATTCGCTGTACACCACCTGTCCTTGGGTATTTACCAATTTGAGGGAGTAATTGCCGTTCTCTAAATTGGCAGTAATCATATGTATGATTTTGTTTTGAACCGGATTGGGTAATATTTTGATAGTTGATATCGCTTGTTCTGACTTGGCAGTCACTACTTTGCTATATAACCAGCCATTGGTGTTTACTGCCTTGATGCGGTAATAATTAGTAGCAGATGGAAAACTGTCAATCCACATGTAAGCGGCTTGGTTTGTTTCATGAGAAGATTGCAAGGTTACTTTCGACTTAAAATCGTTTCCATTAACAGACTTTTCGACCTCGTAATTGTTTGTACCGCCCTGATTGGCTACCGCCCAGGAAACCTCCACTCTTTTGTTATTCCAGACAGCATTCGTTGAAATAAAATTGAGTGGCAAAATTGATGACGTGCGAAAGACGATTCTGAAACGATTGGTGTCAATAGATGCAGGGTCTGCATAATTCAAGTTGAAGCTAACAACATTGGAATCATTCAACAACAAGGGTTTCAAAGTGTTTAAATAACGGTCTTCAAGAAATACCTCAGTATTTGGATCAAAATAATTGCTCTTTATTTTCAATCTGTAGCTTGTTTGAAATACATGCCACAATTTGATAAAAATAGTGTCATAATCTATAACGGATTGCCTCCCTTCTAAACTAAGTGTTTGTCCATTTCTAACAATCGCTATATTCTCATCGGGGTTGATAAATTTATATGAATCTTCTGGTCCTATTGCATTGCTAAAGCTATTGGAAAAATATACAGCAAACCCATCCGCACTGCTGATGGGGTGCAGGGAATCTGCCAATAGTAATTCTACAGAGATTCTCGGTATTGTTTGTGGATCTCTGTAAACGGGCAGGTTTTCTGTTGTCTTATAATCTTCTTCAAACCTAATGACAGGATTTGTTGCAGTCGTCTGAACAAAAAAAGCCTGCCCCGCCTGAAGATTGTTGTTGATACACGAACTTGCATTGTTATTCTGTCCAAGCAATCCATTGTAAGCTACATATCCTCCTCTGCCGTTGGCACCCGTAATAGTTGGATCAAAAATATAAATGGAGGGTGAAATGTTTGCGCTGTTGGCCATAACCTGTAGCCAATCTACCGGGCTAGCATAAGGGTTGGCTATAAAGTTGTAACCCCCTGCAGAATCTTTAAGTGCAGAGAGACCTGCAGTACCTCCACCGCCTGATTTTGCAAAAAGTATCTGGCCTGTTGCCAATGCGCCTTTTGCACGCAATGTTGTAGGAGACGATGGTGGTGTGTTGGTATTCAGGTCAGTGCTTCTGCTTCCTCTAACCATAAGTCGGTAAGCATTGCCGGCGGTAAACAAGCCGGCAGTATTGGGCACAGCCTCCCACAATTGGGTTTGGTTATTATAGGTAAACATTGACGGGCTATTGGTATTAGTGGCATCAAAACCATTGGTACTGCTGCCCGCACCTGTTATGTGCGTGCCACAGCCTGGAACGGGGTTGTTATTGGTGGAAGTATTAGGGTTGTTGGTATTTTCCATCCAGTTGGTTCTAATGCTGGTGGATGAATTAACCGGTGCCGATAAAAACCTAAAAGCCCTGCGGCTTTTTACATATCTTTCTACTGTTACATCTCCACTAATGGGGGTGGTGGTCGTACTCAAAATGGGTGCCACTCGTGCAGTATTTGCCGAATCGGAATTCAATGTTAAGTTACCCGCAGATGCCAACCGACCGGAATTAACCGTAACTACACTTTTTATGCTCATGGGCGAAGAAAGACTGTGCGTAATATTATTATCGAGGGAAATTTCCAGTTTGTCAATCGTATTTGTGCCCGATCCTGAAGTAGTCGTATTAACAGCGCCTGTTATTTTCAATGTACCACTGTTTGTTGTTTGTACAATACTACCATTATTAACCAGGTTTATATTTCGCAACACAATAAAGGCATTGTTTATTGAATTGATTTGCGTGCCGGAAAGAATCTTTGCTGTATCCTGAGCTTGACTTATTTGTAAGCCAAATAATATTGTAAGAATTAATAAAAAAGTTTTCATGATAAATAGGGATTAATAAGCGAATTAAGTTGAAGTTTTCTTTTACAATTGATATTGTTATACATGTCTTGCATGATGTGCATGTGTGGAGCTGTAAGCACAGCAAGCCCTAAGAAAATATAAAAAGTAGGTGCGCTTTTGTGAAAGAAAAATAGACCTGCTGCCGCAAAAACGATCATACCACCTATAGCTAGCAGGCTATAGAATATTATTTGATGAGCAATACGCTTACCCGTGGTCAGGCCATCTTTGCTAAGATACTCAACTATGTATTTAAGCGACAAGACTGAATGCCAACCCACGAAATAAAATACAAATCCTAAAAGGGGCGGTAGGTTATAAAGAATAAATAAAAGGATAAATAATTGACCTATCATTAATACCCCACTTTTGATTGTAGCCTGTATGTAATGAAAGTAAAAACCAGTGAGTATTAGGAAAGTAAGGATAATAGCAAGAAAAATAAATAACCGATACCGTTCTATAGAATTAATCAATAGTTCCTGGTTATCTAAAGAATGAAATATACCAGACATTGGCAATAACTGACGTGCATGTGAAAGCAGCATAACCGCCAATATTACAATGCCATAACTGGTAACATATATTTTGCCAAGCAAAGAATTTTCTTTGTACTTATTGATATCTGTTTCACCAAAATGGTAAGCAGCAAAAAGTATAAACAAAACGATGCCAACCATTGGAAGTACCCAAAGCAATAAACCGAAAAGAACCATTCGTGACATATAATTGATGTGAAAAGACCTTTTTGAAAAATGTTTGTTTTTTTCTACTTCATTTTTTGTAGCTACCAACAAATCGGCTGCGCCATGAGGAATACCTAATAAGACTACGCCTGCCATCAATGATATGAGCTGAATATTTCCGGAAACCTGTCCTCCAAAGTGATGTACAATAAACAGTGACAAACCTGCTAACAAAAGAATAAGCTTTATCATTTTTATTTATTGAAGTAGTTAATAAATATTTCAAACTGCAGACAACTACTAATGGTATTAATCTGTCACTCGAAACTGAATATTGTCTATAGTTATAGTGTTCGTTCCGCTATTGTTTGTGCGAATAAATACTTCTACATAGTCGTTGGTTGACAGATCCACCTCTGTTGCCAACGTAATTTGAAAACTTTGATTATTTGCAGATGGAGCCATAGACCCAGTAGGGTTTGCAATGGCTGTTCCATTTTTGGCAATTACAATGGTAAAATCTCCATTGGTGCAAGGCGATCTAGCACCTATGATTGCTATTACCTTTCCTGTTATTTGTTGATTACCAATGTAAGTGAGCCTATTGCTTGAAGCAGTAAACCGCTGCAGCGTACCAGCAGTTGTTGTACCGGCTATCTTATAATAAGTACTTACTGTAGTTAGTGAAGTAGCAGTTGGAGTAGTACTTTCACTCAAGTACAATGAGCCCAACGCTCTTGAATTTGGAACGAGGGTGTTTTGTCGCATTTCCCATGCTGGCGAATAAGAGTCGAAGCCGCTGGTATAGGTACTAACACCACGAAACATGTTTGTTGTCATTCTGCCGCGGTCAATGGTGGCACCTGCATTAACTTTTACCCCTGTTTGGCCGGTATAAATAAAGTAGTTGTTTGACAGGTCAATATCATCAATCGTTAATCCTGCAAGAAATTCAATACCCGACCCTGAAGTGATGCCTGTAATAAAATTATATGCCGAACAAAATTTTCCAACTGTTCCTGTTACTTTAATGCCATCCTTACAATTCCAGTAATTGTCTGCAATAGTAATGGCTTTAAAGCCGCTTATCTGCCCTACCCCTAAACTGGGTACACCAGCCTCTACTACGGAACTACCCGAAAATATGTTGCAAAATTGAAGTCCTGTAGCATCGGCAAAATCGTATGCCTTTGTAGATGCGCTCAATGGGATGGTAGCAAAATCTTCTATAAATACCGATACACCGGTACTGCGTAAAATGGCACCGCTTACAGATGACATCACACCATCTTTTGCCGGGTCTGTTCCACGCAAACCTGCCCCATTTAGATTAAGATAGTTAGGAGAAATATTGACAAGGCCAGAAAAAATATACATTTTATTTGCGTTTAAAGTGATGGCACTGCCCGATGGCGTAGGCAGATCAGAAAGTGAATACACATAAACAAGGTTACTGGCGCTGCTGAAATTAGGAACTGATTGCCACGTGCCGTTACCAATGGTATCGGTTGCTGTCCATACATAACCGCTGGTTGAAGTAGATGCAAGTCGTGGAGTAGTAAGTAAAGGAGAAGTACTATAAACCAGCTTGGATGATGTAGTACCCGTGGTGCCTGTTGCAGCATTCAGGTAATTTAATTGTGTACCGGTTGTTGTTACAGATGTACCACCCAAGGTAACAGGGGATGGCATCGTAACTGTTCCTGTAAATGTAGGTGAAGCTTTGGGGGCTAGTAAACTTAGATCGGTGGTTAAATTAGTTACCTGGCTTTGTGTTATAT
Organism: Segetibacter sp.; assembly: GCA_031424295.1. GTDB lineage: Bacteria > Bacteroidota > Bacteroidia > Chitinophagales > Chitinophagaceae > Segetibacter. The sequence goes on from JANPHE010000176.1 coordinate 25,504, forward strand.
TGGGAATATCAGCGCCTGTAGCAATACTTGGCACACCCGTACCCGTTGTATTCTTCAACAGGCCGGTTGCAAGCCCTGCCAAAGAAGTTCCGTTTATCTTCACTACGGTCAATGCGGTTGATCCTACTGCATCTCCCGTGTGGGTGGCATTAGAAACCAGGCCGCTGTATAAACTGTTTACTGCATTATCTCCAGTATTGGTTCCTGATAAATTAGATGCTGAGATGGCACCTGAAAATGTTTTTGCTCCCGCAATGGTTTGTGCGCCTGCTGTTACAATACCACCATATGTTGCATCGGCAGGTTGCAGGTTTAGGGTATTTCCAGCAATGCTTGCCCCATTGGCATTAGGTGTTGAACCGATGGCTGACACTGTATTAACGCCGGTAGCATTTTGCCAACTGCCATTACCGATTGCATCTGTGGCCGTCCAAACATAACCGTTGGTAGAGGTGGATGCAAGTCGTGGCGTAGAAAGTAAAGGAGAAGTACTATAAACCAAGTTGGATGATGTAGTACCCGTGGTGCCTGTTGCAGCATTCAGGTAATTTAATTGTGTACCGGTTGTTGTTACAGATGTACCACCCAAGGTAACAGGGGATGGCATCGTAACTGTTCCTGTAAATGTAGGTGAAGCTTTGGGAGCTAGTAAACTTAGATCGGTGGTTAGATTAGTTACCTGGCTTTGTGTTATATTGGGAATATCAGCGCCTGTAGCAATACTTGGCACACCCGTACCCGTTGTATTCTTTAACAGACCAGTTGCAAGCCCTGCCAAAGAAGTTCCGTTTATCTTCACTACGGTGAGTGCGGTTGATCCTGTTGCATCACCCGTGTGGGTGGCATTAGAAACCAGGCCACTGTATAAACTGTTCACAGCATTATCCCCTGTATTGGTTCCTGATAAATTAGATGCGGCAATAGCTCCTGAAAATGTTTTATCACCGGCAAAAGTTTGTGCTGACGTTGTAACAACACCTCCAAAGGTTCCATTGGCGGGTTGCAGGTTTAGGGAATTGCCAGAAATACTAGCACCATTAGCATTAGGCGTGGAACCGATGGCAGCCATAGCTAACAAATCTGTTGAAGAAGTTAATCTTGACCAGGATGGTGAACCCGTAGTACCCGAATTATAGTAATAACCTTTGCCGCCGGTTAATGCCGAATTGGTATTGTACACCAACAGGCTGTGCGATGGCAGGGGTATGGTAGTGGCATCGGATAATGAGCTTAAACTGAGCTGAGGTATCAATAGTCCCTTATTGGCACTCTGTACATCCAGTATGGCTGAAGTGTCTGGCCTATTGCCACTATTGTTGATACTTACACCTTGCGAGTAAGTCTGGGAAATCCATAAAAAATTCATTAAAATGAATAGGTAGATTGATTTAGAGCAAATGCTATTAAGAATTGCTCTTTCAGTAAAACTTTTGGAGGGGAATAATCGGATTAACATGATAGCTGATTTTAAAATATTGGTTAAGAATGATGAGAAAAATATTTATTTCAATTTTAAATAGGGTATTTATTTTGTTTGGAACATAAACTGTTTCGCAACTGGTTTTCTAAAGCTAAACACGTTACACAAAGCTGGCTTTGATCAAATATCATCGTTGTATGACATTGAAAAATGATGTCGAAAAGTACTTACTACATTTTATGTATTTAGGTATGAAAAAGGCACGTAGCAAACACTTTTTTTCTGAAATCCTATTTAGAAAAATGATTTCGATAAGCATGAATGCAAGCTATTATTGCATGTTTTATCATGATTATTTTTTCTCCATCAATCAAGATTTTTTAAAGAACTACTGACAAACTATTGTACATATTTTCGTCAGGCTATTGCCGCCGATTCCAATACCATTTCAATTATAATTTTATCGAGTTTTTCCAGTTCCGTCTGCATGTATGAAATAAACAATCCTTCGGATGGGTTGTCTTTTACCATAGGCAACAAACCTTTTAGATTGGCCAAAGGGCTGCGCATAAGGTGCGACTGTTTCCATGCTATATCACGCAAGCAATTGTGCTGCTCAGTTATGCGCTGCTGTTGGTGTTTTACTTCGGTCACATCTTTAATGACGGCAAGTACAGCATTTACTTTTTGATAAGTGATGGATGTACAAGTGGCTTCCACATTCATCATTTCCCCTGATTTTTTTATGTGCATACAACTACCATGGTAAACCGTTCCATTGTTAATGATTTGCATGATTTCTCTAAGATTAGTTTCTTCCACCATCAGATCGGGAATGCTGATTTCTAGAAATTCCTCACTGCTATATCCGTAGTGTTGTAGCGCAGCATTGTTTATATTAATAATGCTAAGCGTTGATGCGTCATATATGATACTGGGAAGCGGACTATTATCGAACAAAGACTTGTAGTTTTGTTCGCTTTCCATTTTTTCGGTCACATCAATAGCCAATGCATATATGTGTTCCTGTTTTTTGTTCATTGAAAAAGACCATGTAAAATATTTGCAATCTCCATTTATAGCCATCATCCTGTTGGTAAATTGAACAACTTGATTTGTCATTCCCATTTTACTTTCTATAGTTGGGATATTGAGTACATCATCGGGATGTACAATATTGGTAAATGGTTTACCAAGCAGTTCTTCCTCTGTATAGCCTAATAGGGTTAGAAAAGAAGGATTTACGTGTTTGAAGCAACCATCTTTATTAAGCATGCATACGAGGCTAGAAGACAAGTGATATATTTCCCACAGTTCGTTTATTGAAATAATATTGTACATGGTCGTTTAATTTTTTTTCATAAAATAGATAGCGAATGAAGGTCAACGGGATATGCCGGGTTCTGACAACAAAACTGTATCCGATGAAAGAGCAGAGTTGATAAATTAGTCAGTAACCCGGCATCTGGCCGTTGCTTTTTTGCATAAGCATAAATTTTAAGGGATTAAAAAATAAATGCCCCGGTTTTCAACGATTTTTTTTACCGGGACACTTATTGATTTGTGATTTGGCTTCATAGAAATTGGATAATAAAACGATGTGCATAAGTTGGTTTCATGTTTCATGTGATATTGGATTTTTGGAAACGTAATTGCACACCATCTAAAATCCCCGAAAGTTTTAATAGAATAATAGGATATGATTTTTTTCACAGGTAATTGGCTTTGTGTTTTACACAGATTAACTTGGGTTTTTGTTATGAAACGGAAAGAACTTATTTGTTGGTCGAAATTTGTTTTTATCTGTTTCATAATTTTTATCTTTTTTTTATTCTTTTTTCTGAATACAAAGCAACTACTTTAGTCTGTCGTAGGAAATAGTATAACCATTTGTTAGTTTGTAATTTTTATTGGTATGTCTCTGTAGAAATAATACTATAAGCATTAAACCTACTTTCAAATAGCGCAGCTTGATTGTCCGTAGCGGAAGCCAGTTTAAATGCTCGGATCAAGCTTAAGCTAGAAAATGCTATTCACATGACCCTTGCTTTTAAAACACCCTTGGTTTATGAAATGGTGAACTACTAAACATACCTTTACTTCTATTGCTTCAGGAAAAATAATTTTGTATATAAATTGCCGGAATAACGCTCTATTTGGCAATGATCCAAGTATGCCGTTTACAGGAACCTGGTTAACAGTTTGATTTGGTAGACGTGTTTTAAAAATAAAGAATTCGCCTATGTCATTTGAGGAAGTTGTTTTCGTAGAAAGACCAAACATGCCAGGAAAAAAGAGCTCCGCTAAAAAATTATTTTTATTCATAAAAGGTATTTTAATATTCACAAAAGGTGTTAAGCGCAATTCAGAACCATTTTAAATGTATCTGGCAATTAGCTCAGCATGTTATTTAAAAATTAATGAAATATTGAAGGTCTCGTTTTGAAATTTTATACGTAAAAAGTAATTACCGGCAGTTAGCGTTTTATCAATCTTGATAGATTGACCTGCAGACCCTCCGTAATGCATAAATGAGCCAGCATAAACAGATTGTCCACTCTTATTTATGAGGTTAGTAAAATACATACCCCTGAGTCGGTTTTTCAAGAATAGCCGTATAGTACTATGCTCAATAGGATTAGGACGTACAACGATCTCATTGCCGATTGTCGCAATATGCACTTTTACTGTGTTGCTGTATCTAACGTCACCGGCATTATCAAATGCTCTTATTCTATAGAAATTATCGCCTTGTATAGGAGCTGCATCGTAGAAGCTGTATGTATTTGGAACTGCGGAAACAGCAATGGCTTGCTTATCTCCAATTGTCTTAAATGCTCCTGAAATGTCAGTCCTCTCCACTTCAAACTTTGTGGAAATGTCTGCTCCCAATGCTGTCCATTCTACCTGTGCACCTGAGTTTTTTTCGAAGGCTATTACATTAACTGTTTTAATAGGAAGCAATGTGGGCCTCTTAAATGTAATTTTGAACCTGTTGGAAGATGAAGATGCTGGGTCGGTTGTAACATAAAAAGATATCAGGCTTATCTGATCGTTATACAGCCTTACTTTGGTGTGTTTCCAGTTGTCTTCGAAATAAATTTCTAACCCGGGATCAAAATTCTTATTTTCTATTCTTAATGTATAAGAGGGCTGCGTTAACTGCCATACTTTTAAATACATCGTGTCGTTTGCCACTATTTTTTTTCTTCCTTCAATACTCAAGAGTTGTCCATGGTTATCTATACAAATGTTTTCGTCCGGGTTCTCCAATTTATAAGAGTCTTCAAAACCTGGTGCGTTGCTAAAGTTATCGTCAAAAAATGCCGATACACCATCTGCTGCACTACTCGTAAATAATTGTGATGGCAATTGCAATTGCATATATATTCTCGGCATTTGTAGCGGGTCTTTTAAAGGGTTGCGTTGCAAATTTGTTTTGGCCTGCTCGGTAAAAGTGATAGAGGGATATGGGCTTTTAGTTTGCACAAAAAATGCTTGACCTTGTTGTATAATATTATCTATGGCTGATGCCTTATTGTTATTTACATCAAGCACTGCATTGTATGAAACATAAGCCCCCCTATTATTGGAACCTGAAACAGAAGGATCGAAAAAATAAATATTGGGCGATATGCCCGATGCTATTGTTGCACACCAATTGATAGGGGATGCGTATGGATTGCCAATGAGAGAAAATCCGTTGTCATCTGTTGATAAAGTAGGCATACCAGCAGTGCCCCCAGCCCCTTGTTTTGTCATTGTCACTGTGCCGGTTACAAGCTGTCCTGAAGCCCTCAGAATAGTTGGAGTAGCTACAGGATTGTTGCAATTGAGATCAACACTCCGGTCGCCTCTTACATATATCCTATAGCCGCTTCCGGCTTGCAATGTGGCTGCATTGGTATTGCTAGACTCGTACCACAATCCATTATTCGAATTAAATGTAAACAGGGAAGGATTATTGGTTCCCGTTTCATCAAAGCCATTGGCATCTCCACCCGTTCCGGTAATTTGCGTACCACATCCCGGCATTGGATTGTTGTTAATGCCTACTGAAGGATTGTTGGTGTTTTCCATCCAATTGGTTCTTATGCTTCTAGAAGTATTAACCGGACAAGTAAGAAAACGATATGCCCTTTTAGCCTGCAAGTATTGTTCTATTGTCACATTGCCAACAATTGCATTGGCAACAGATGTTGTAATCTCATCTACCCGTGCTGTTTGGCCTGAAGAGGATTTAAAAGTGAATACTTTATCATCAGCTATGCCGTCGGCATCAAGGCTACTCATATCCCTAATCGATAACGAACCCGTAATAGATGCATTGTTACCGATACTTTTTCTTCCGTAACCCTTGATAGAGATATTGTTGAAAGTGACTGGCGACTCTCCACTATTGACCGTAAACTGATCGCCTGTAAAAACAATTGTTCCAGACCCGGCTATTACATTCCCTTCGTTTTTTATACCATCATCTTTCAATACCAATGACAATGGGCCGTTTGACACGAAATAGGTTGTAGGGCCAACGTTTACTATTTGAGCTTTTACTATAGGCTTTAGCATTATGTTCAAAAGAACAATGATTATTAAGCGTATAAATTTTGAGCAGAACATGTTAATGAGTTTAGGTTTAATTAAATACTGTATAAAATACGTTCAAGGAAAAATGTAACTAATCTCTTCCCATGCTAACGCCCATGGCAAACATGTTCATATCCAAAATAGTGAGATCATTATTATTACTCGTATTCATCAAATACAGCTCAATGAAGTCATTTGTTTTTAAAGCAACCATGGCATGTATGGCAGTAGAAACAACATCGCTACCGTTAATTCTGGTAGTTACCATACCACTTGGTAAAATGGTGCCGTTTTTAAATACTACCGCTTTCATATTAGTGTTGGATGCAGCACTAGCCGATAATGTGCAAGTAATGTGAAACATTTTTTCCTTCTCGCCGGTATATACCAGCTTATTATTGGTAACCCCGTTTGCAAACTGATAGCTTTCTGAATTGAAGGAGGAAGTGCCTACTACTTTAGTCCATACATTTTGAGTCAACGTGGTGGGTGTAGTATTGTTATTCATACTCATCTCACCCATAGGGAATCTGTCCAGGGCAATAGAAGCACCCGAAGGAGTAACTGATTTTACAATACTATCATTTTGTGTAACAAGCTTAACCCATTCCGGAGCTGCTGCAGTACCTGTATTGTAATAATATCCTGTGCCGCCACCTATAGCCGCATTGGTATTGTAAACCAACAGGCTATTTGCAGGACTATTTATAGTTGTCATAGTAGTCAAAGAAATCAAATTTACCCGTGGTATCAACAGTCCTTTCGAACTACTTGAAATGTCGAGTATGGCCGAAGTATCCGCTATGCTACCTGTAGTATTAATGGCTACACTTTGGCCAAAACCTAAGTGCGAAAAAAACATCATAATAAGACTAATAAAAATGGCAACGATTTGAATAAGTGATTTGTTTGTCATGTTGGTTGGTTTTGAGTTAATGATGCTTTAATTGGTTTGATTATTGGTTTTAAGGAATAACTATCTGACGAGCAATTTTGTGTGATTGATTTTGAATAAGAAGCAAATAAGTACCTGCTCTCATTTTTGTTGGCAGGGCAATGGATGTAGCAGCGTCACTTTCTGTATGATGAATTTCTTTAGCCAAAACACGTTGCCCCCCATTATTGTATAAAAACATATTATAATCCCCTTCTCCCATACCCGTCATTCGTATTTTAATCACGTTGTCTGTTACTGGGTTAGAGAAGATAGTGACACCGCTTTCGCCCTTATAAGTTACTTTTGCTACAGCACTATAAGTAGCTTCATTGGCATTATTGTTCATTTTGATCCTGTAATAATTGTCGCCATTCAATGGATAACTATCACTCCATCTATATGCTGCAGGTCCGTTATTTCCTTTAGATTTTACATTTCCAATTGAGATAAATTGGCCGTTTCTTGCAAGTCGCTCAATGGTATAATCACTGATTTTCAATTCGTTTTCTACACCCCAATTTACCATTATGCCTCGGTCTTTTACCGCAGCACCTATGGTTACCGTACTTAGCGACAAGGTAGAAGCAGGCTTAATTACAAAACAAAACCTGTCAGCACTATAAGAATTAGAATCTGAAGTGAGTTGAAAAGGGATAGTTGTAGTATCGGTTAGACTTATCGGAATGTCAATATGCAGGTAATTGTCTTTTAATACCGCCACCACATTGGCAGGAAAATTACAGGCTTGAAACATGATACAGTAGGACGTATGTTTATACTTCCAGATCTTAAGCGGTATGGTATCATTATCAACAACAGGTTTCCTGCCCTCAATGCTTAATAGTACATTATTTCTATTGATGGCCATATTCTCGTCTACATTGATAAACTTATGTGAGTCTTCCGGACCAACTTCGGAAGAGAAAGCAGAGTCAAAAACGACAACTAAACCGTCTGCGCAATTTTGGCTGCCACCATTTGTATTCAATAACAATTGAGCTGCCAATTTGCAGCGATTTGCCTGAGAAGATGCGCAGAGTGAAATAGCAAGGAAGGCTAATAGAAGGAGGTTTTTCATACGAAAAGGTTTTAAAGTTTTAATCATGAATTGTGATAAATAAGCTGGTAGATTTAAACAACTAAATCACCAATTATATAACGCATGACTGCCTTCGAAGCCCTGTAGAATTTGTTGCGAGGGTAGAATAAAAATCTTGATGAATGGTGTGTAGAATAAATACTACATGTTGTAGGCTAAAATGGTTGGTAACCTTTTTGAGCAATGGGGATTGCTTTTGCTAAAGTTCAACTAATGTGAGTCAGTTAGCAATGAAATTTTTAATTTTCGCATTCCATCACAGTATCTTTCTGCTAAGAAATAAGTATACCATGATGGATGAAATAGAGGAATGAACAATACCATCATTGCTATATAGATGGTAATACTTTATTGGGGACATTTAATAAATACCGAAAGGAATGAAGCATTAGGAGATCAGTTTATTTTCCAGCGCATAGCGGGTCAGTTCTGCATTAGCGTGCAAGTTCATTTTGTTGAGAATGCGGGCACGGTGAGTGCTTACAGTAGTTACTCCTATGGATAATATGTCGCCTACATCAGTAATAGACTTACCTTCGGCTATCAGCTTAAACACATGAAACTCTCTATCGCTTAACAGTTCGTGCGGCATTTTATTGCCAGTATCCAAACCCGATACCAGTTTGTCAGATATTGCCGATGACACATATTTTCGTCCTTGTAGCACCCGCTGAATAGCCTTTGCCAATTCATCTGTAGCTGCATCTTTGCTTAGGTAGCCTGCAGCTCCTGCTTTAAGTACCCTGATGGCATATTGCTCTTCGGGGTGTATGCTCATTATCAAAACAGGAATATTTAGCTCATTCTCTTTTATATGTTGCACTACATCTAGTCCACTTTTGCCGGGCATATTTAAATCGCAGATGATGACATCCCACTTTTCTTTGATTGTCTTTTTGATAGCTTCTTCTGCATCATTTACTTCATCAATAAAGGCCGAAGGGTATTCTTGCAAAAGTATAAGGCGCAACCCTTTACGAATGATGGCGTGGTCGTCTACTATTAATATTCTTAACATGGGATACAAATTTTATTAAGTTAACCGAAAAAAATTTTGCGTATTATTTATTGTTTTTGTTTGCAATTAAAGACTAAAAGTCTTTACAGGTTCATATTTTGTAGTAAGATGTATTTGTGCATTCAATTAATTTTTTACAACATTAAGTGTTCAATTTCCTATCGTTTAACATACAATTGTTCTATTCAATTTCTAAGCCAAGTGCATGATATGCTCACAAAAATCGGCACTTACAAATCTTCGGCTCATTGGATTTCGATTTTTTAAAAACTCGTTCTTTTTCTTATTCATAAACATTTCACTAGCTACTAATCGTCCAACGTTTATTACAATGCCAATAAAAAACCTTCCTAATTATGTGTCGCTATTCATAGGCACTTCCACCGTTAAGGTTGTTCCTTCGCCTTGTCGGCTTTGTATATCGAAAGTGCCGTTTAGTAAATACGCCCTTTCCTTAATACCCACCAAGCCAAAAGATTTTGAAGTGTTTTTTTGTTTATCAATACCTCTACCGTTGTCAGCTATTGTAAGCGTAATGAGGGTAGGTGTAATAATGAGTGATGCATTAATCGTTTTTGCATTGCTATGCCTAACTGCATTGGTCAAGGCCTCCTGGTAAATGCGAAACAAACCTGTACCGTGTTCAGTTGGCAATTTCACTTCTAAGACATTGCAAGTAAAATTTACCTTAATGCCTGATTTCGTTTCTATTTCATGGCTATGCCAATCCAATGCAGCTACCAATCCCAAATCGTCAAGAGCAGGTGGGCGTAGATTACCCGATATCCGCCTAACCGTTATTATTGTATTGTCAATGAGTTCTTTTATTTCCTCAATTTTCTCGTCAATCAAATTGTTGGTTGCAGGAAGTTTAGCACCCAACCAGGACACGTCCATTTTTAAGCCGGTAAGCTGCTGACCCAAATCATCATGTATTTCACGTGCTATTCGTATCCTTTCTTCTTCTCTTACCGTTTGAAGGTGGGATGACAGGTTACGCAGTTCCTTATTTGATATTTCCAGGTTTTGCTCCGCCTTTTTTCTAAGCGCTTCCTTTTCTAATATCTCCAGCGCAAAACCTACGTTATTTGAAGCTTCCTGTAGCAACGCTATCTCTGCAGTGTCAAAAAAATCTTTAACCTCTGCATAAAAAGTATACCCGCCTATTACCTTTCCGAATTTTCTGACTGGGACTGACATAGACGAAAGGTATCCCCTGTCCAATGCAGCTTCTTTCCATGGCGCCATCAGCGGATCATTTTCGATGTCGTTGCAAACAACATATTTTCCCTGGCGCAAAGCTGTTCCTGTAGGTCCCCTTCCTTCCGGTGAATCATTTACGGATACTGATTTTATCATAGAGAGGTAGCCGGATTCCTGACCGGCATGTTTTATAGGAATTACTTTTTTTGTATCCTCATCAATTACCCCGATCCACGACATTTTAAACTTCCCACAATCGATGGCAATACGGCAGGCTTCGCTAAATAATGTTTCTTCATCGGTAACCCTAAGGATCATTTCGTTTATGCCTGCAGTAAACAAGTACAACCAGTTGAGCTTTAAAATCTCCTTTTCGGCTTCTTTGGTTTCTGTTACATCCCAATTGAGACCAATCATGCGCAGTGGATTCCCGTCATCATCTCTCTCCACTAACCCTGTAGCACTTATATAGCGAATGATAGAATCGCCAACAATAATTCTGAATTGGGTATTGTATTCTTTATGGGCTGTTATACAATTTTTTATTTCATCGTTTACTCTTAATTTATCTTCACAGTGAAGTCTTGAAATCCATGTATCATAAACAGAATCGAAAGTTGAATGCTCAAGATCGTATAGTTTAAGCATTCCTTCATCCCACAAAAGGTTATCATTTTTTAAATCCCAATCCCATATTCCCATAGCGGCACTAGTGGTGGCTAATTTTAATCGTTTCTCATTGTATCTTATTTTTTCTTCTGCTAGTTTTATCGTTTCTATATCTGTATAGGTGCCATACCATTTTTGAATTTTCCCATTATCACTTTTTTTCGGCACTCCCTTTATTAACCACCAACGGTAGCTACCATCATGGCATTTCAAACGGCACTCTAAAGCATAATCTTTTTGGTTTTCTAATGCATTGCTCCATACTTCTAAAACTTGGATTCTATCCTCCGGGTGTACAATCTTATTCCAGCCATCACCATAACTTTCTTCTAATGATAAACCTGTATAGGCAACCCATTGTTGATTAAAATAAGTGTATTGTCCCTTAGCATCTGTAACCCATACTATCTGTGGCATAGACTCAGCCAATGAGCGAAATTCTTTTTCAGCCACCAAGAGAGTGTCCGCAGCTTTTTTTATTTCAGTTATATCAATATGCATCATCAATACTTTGGGAGAATTGTCTGCAAAATTTATAATTCGTAGCATATACCACCGCTCATCATCTGGAGAATGACAGGGGTATTCCATTTCGAAAATTGGGTTCTGTTTTTCTATTACGTTCCTAAATCCATTTAGCGCTTTTGCTGCAATTGTATCTCCTTCATCTGCGGCTTTTTGGCAAACCGCTACATAATTACTTCCTGTGCAAGTCCTATCTAATAAAGATTCTCCATTTTGGAATGAAAAGTCTTCCCAGGCCTTATTTACGGCTATAATATTGCCATTGGTATCTATAACAGCAATATGATAATTGATAGAAGAAAAAATACTTGTAATAAATGTTTCATTTTCTTTTATTGCTTGTTCGGCTCTTTTTCGCTCTGAGATATCTTCAAAGGTCATACAGCTACCGGTTACTATTCCGTCCCCGTTAATGGTAGGACTCAGTTTCACATCAAAGGTGATGACAGAGCCATCTTGCTGGGGATAAACAGATTCATAATGTAAGCTTTCGCCCGATAATGATTTTCGCAATTTCTCCTGCAATATATCTTTGCGGGAGGTAGGGACACTTTCTACCAGGGATGTATTTTTTACCAACTCTTGACCAGTAGAAATGAGGAAGTATTCTTTAGCACGATCATTCAGTTCAAGTATTTTAAAGTTCCTGTCAATCAGGATCAACCCTGCAGAAGAATTTTCAAAAATAGTACGCAGGTGTGTTTCAGACTGCTGAAGGCTATCTCTAATGGCCTGTACTTTTTTATCGTTACTCCGCCTGTTAAAAGCATTTTCAATAGCCAACGGAAGCCGCTGCAAATTTGATTTTAATAAATAATCATCCACACCGGTCTTCAGCATTTCCACGGCAAATTCTTCTGATACTGCTCCTGTAACCAATATAAAAGTGAGATCTGGATTTTCTTCTTTACAAAGGTCATAAGCCATCTTAGAATTGAACGATGGCAATGAATGGTCGCAGAGTATAATATTGGGTTTAAATGTATTGAGGGCTTCGCTGACCTCCTCCTTATCAGATGCCAATTGATACCTGAAGTTCAGGCCCGCCTTCTGTATTACCCGCTGTACCAGGTCGGCATCGGTTTTTGAATCCTCAATATGTAAAATTTGATATTCCATAATTTATTTTTTAGGAGGTACATTTACCAGGAGCCAGTATAGGCCCAGGTTAGCTATGGCCTTTATAAAATCGACGAATACTACCGGTTTTACCACGTAGCTGTTGGCGCCCAGTTGATAGCACTTTTGTAAATCAGGGTCTTCTTTAGACGAGGTAAGTATAACCACGGGAATGGCCTTTGTATTTTCATCCGACTTCAGCCGCGCCAGCACTTCCAGTCCTCCCACCTTTGGCATTTTCAGGTCGAGCAGTATGAGCTTTGGTGGCGTAAGCATTGAATTTTCGTCACTACCAAAAATATAGTCCAAAGCTTCCTGCCCATCGTGTAAATGGCGGACGGCATTTGCAAGGTTATTTTTTTTAAGTGACCGCATGACAAGGTCGGCATCGCTTTCATTGTCTTCTATCAAAATGATTTCTGCTTCGGTTTTCATTATTATTATTTTAATTGAGTGTGAAATAAAATATGGCCCCTTCGTTTTCTTTTCCCTCAGCCCAAACGTGGCCTCCGTGTTTAAAAATGATGCGCTGCACAATGGCCAGCCCTACGCCATTTCCTTCAAATTCTTTCTCTGAATGCAGGCGTTGAAATACGCCAAACAGTTTATTTGCAAACCGCATATCAAAACCGGCACCGTTATCCTTGATTATAAAGACAGTTTTATTATCCTGCTCTTCTGTACCTATTTCTATAAGTGGATGCTCTTTTTTTGCAGAGTATTTAATGGCATTGGATAACAGATTAAGCAGTACCTGGTACAACAAGGTAGGGTCTGCATTTACATTGGGTAACGGGCCAATTTGTATGGTTGCATGATGAGTAGTTGCCCGTTTGTAATCGTCAACAACTGATTGCACCAGGTTATTCATATCAATCTCTGATTTGTTAAGCTCTTTGCGGCCAAGGCGTGAAAAGGCAAGCAGTTCATCTATCAGTGAGCCCATTTTAGCAGCGTTGTGCTGTATGCGTTGCAGCACCTGTTTTCCATCGGAATCAATGGCTTCGCCGTAATCCTCCTCCAGTATTTTTGCATAGCTGTTAACTGCCCGCAGCGGTGCACGCAAGTCATGGGCGACAGAATAAGTAAACGCTTCCAGTTCTTCATTTACTTCTTTCAACCTGGTTTCTGCTATGGTCAGTTCGTGGTTGATTAAAACCAGTTCTGCTGCACGCTTTTTCTTTTCTTCGTGCTGAAATAAAAGTTCCTTATTTGCAATGACTAATTCTGCTGCATGCTTTTCCTTTTCTTCGTTCTGAAATAAAAGTTCCTTGTTGGCTATGACTAATTCTGCTGCATGCTTTTCCTTTTCCTTGTTCTGAAATAAAAGTTCCTTATTGGCTATGACTAATTCTGCTGCACGCTTTTCCTTCTCTTCGTTCTGAAATGCCAACTCTTTATTGGCTATCAGAAGGGCTTCGTCAGCTTGTTTTCGGAGGGTTATATCACGGCTAATTACAGAAGCTCCGATAATATTACCCGCCCGGTCTTTCAGGGGAGATACAGTGAGAGAAACATTTACCAAGTCACCGTTCCTTTTAACCCTGCTTGTTTCATAAGGTTGAATAAATTTATTTTGGGTTACCCAATTAAAAATTTTCCTCTCGTCATCAATAAATTCAGTAGGAATGATTAAAGAAATATTTTTTCCAATCATTTCCCCGGAAGTGTACCCAAACATTTTTTCACTCCCTCTATTCCAGCTTTTTATAGTTCCATCCAAAGATTTACTGATAATGGCATCTTCAGAAAATTCAACAATAGAGGCAAGATGGCTGATGTATTCATCTACCAATTTACTGTCGTCATTATCAATTGCGGGTTGCTTCATTATTTCATCCGAAATAGGTTGGCTGTTTTTGTAGGCCACTTTTAAAATTTCCCTTTTCATTTTCATTGCTTATAAATATTTTTTAAAGGAGAATTTTTTTTGCATGAACTGTGAGGCAAAATGTCGATGCATTTCACCTTAGTTTTTATTAATAACTTTTGGAGAAACCTTTTTTAAAACAGCATTAATCAATCCCGGTATTTTTTCAAAATCAAGAAACTTATCTAAAAAAACAGTTGCGCCAAGTGCCTTGCATTGCTCTATTACGGGCTTAGTGATATGAATGTATAAAACGATGACGCTGGTAGCATGTCCCGTATCTTTGATTGCCTGTAAAAATTGTAAAACGTTATCGCTTGTTGAATTGATGCCAAGCAAAGTAATCGAAGGCTTGTTTTCTGTAAATATTGCTAAAGCCTTTTGGTAGTTGGTTGTAGTATAAATAACTGCGGTTTTATTTTCTGATGCAATGATATCTTTTAGCCTCTCTGTTATCTTCGTAGTAGGGTCTGCAATAAGTACATTCATCTCCTTAATCTATTTGTGCAAAGTTCCATTAGTAGAAGATAGTAAAAGATAGTAGTTGCAGCCTTGTTTGTGTAGGGTAATTGGCATTAGTTGGAGTAGTAGTACTACTACCAGTCAAAGAAAAGAAGATAAACCCGCATTTTACAATGGAATATCAGAAATAATTTGGTGTGCTATTGCATAGCGGGTGAGTTCTGAGTTGGTTGTTAAACCTAGCTTTTCTAAAAGTCGGCTGCGGTGGGTACTTACTGTAGTTAATGCAGATGAAAGCGCCTGTGCTATCTGTGTTACAGTTTTTCCTTCGGCAAGTAGTTTGAGTATTTCAAGCTCACGGTTGGTAAGCAATTCATGAGGGTTTTTGGAAGTGTCCGCATTGAACAACAGTTTTTCAGCTATTTCGGGTGTAATGTATTTTTTGCCCAAAGCAATGCGGCGTACTGCATTAATCAATTCATAAGGTGCTGCATTTTTGTTCATATAACCGGCACCACCAGCTTTTAAAACCCTTACTGCATAAAGGTCTTCAGTAAAAACGCTGAGTATTAAAACGGGGATGTGAGGCTTTATGAGTTGTATTTGCTCCAGGGCATCCAGCCCGTTAATGCCCGGCATATCGAGGTCTGAAATAACCATGTCAAAATCATGAAAGGTTACTTCTCTCACAATGGACTCTCCATCGGCAACTTCCGTTATTTCAATTGCAGGATACTCGTCTTTTAATATCTGAATAAGACCACGGCGTATAAAACTGTGATCATCTGCTAAAAGAATTCGTTTCATGTGTTTTTTTCTTTTGCTGCAAAAGTTTTGCTTTGGTGTTAGCTATCGGCTATCGAATTTTCCTTTAAAGGTACCAAAGTGCTAAATTACATTTATTGCGGTTCTTTTTGTTGGGGTTATATTTTTTTGCTACATAGGTTAGAAGATAGTATGGTTTAGTTGTAGTTTTATAACTATTTTTTGTAAGGAAAGTCTATTGTAATCTTTGTTCCTTTACCCGGTGAAGAAACCAAACTAAAATTACCTTTTTCAGAATTAACCCTTTCTTTCATTCCTAATATACCGAATCTTTTTTTGCTTTCAACTTCGGCTGTATCAAATCCATTTCCATCGTCTTCAACAACCAGAATAATTTTATCATTCGTAATATTTAATGAACTAATCACTTTGTTGGCATCGGCATAACGCATAATATTGGTAAGTGCCTCTTGATATACCCTGAAAATGCAGGTAGCCGTGTCCCTTTGCAATTTAATAGTACTGTAGTTAGAACTGAACTGTACCGGTTTGCCAGTGCTTTCAGTAAACTGCCGACTCTGCCATTGTAGTGCTTCTAGCAAATCATTATCATCTAGCACAGCAGGTCGCAATTGGTTTAAGATTTTTCTTACCGAATGATGGCTTCCATCTAATAATTCAAGCATGTTTTGAAGTTTGTCTTTAACAGCAGATTTATCCAAATGAAGTTGCTTATTTATCCAAACGGTATCCATTTTAAGCGCCGTTAGTTGCTGTCCCAGTTCATCATGTATTTCACGGGCTATATGTTTTCGTTCTTCTTCTCGTATGGTTTGCAGGTGGGTAGTTAGCTGACGAAGCTGATGTGTTTTATTTTCAAGTTCAGTTTGTATCTGTTTTCTTTCTGTTATATCACGGGTTACACCCAATAAGCCTGTAATTTTTCCTGATGCATCCTTTAAAGGCACAGCATGTGTTTCCATCCAGCGATGCTTGCCTTTTAAGCCGGTTATTTCAAACTCAAAATTTCCCGAGTTGCCTTTAAAAACAGCTTTGCTTAAATTGTTAAATCCTTCCCTGTATTTTTCTACAACCAGCTCTGTCATTTTGTGGCCTAATACCTGTTGTTCATTGTCGGCTTCTATCATGACAAGCCCGGCGGGGTTCATTGATATCAGTTCGCCTTTGCTGTTAAGTATTTTTACACATTCGGGTTCGGTATCTAAAATAGTGCGTAAGTAGTTTTCATTTTCAGTAAGTTTTTCTTCTGCTTTTTTGCGCTCAGTAATGTTTCTTACATTGCATTGAATAACCATTGTACCGCTTTCTTCATACACATTACTGATAAACTCTACCCAAATGGATTGGCCTTCTTTGGTTACAAGCGGTAAGTTATCGTGCCGTTCATATTTTGTTTTTTTTAGTTTAAGAAATGCTTCTTTGTTGGCAGCTATATCTTTAAATAATCCGATCTCCCAAAGTTGTTTGCCCAAAACTGCTTCACGGGGGTAATGCAGCATTTCACACAAATAAGGGTTCACATCTTCAATAGATCCCGTGTCGGCATTCAGGATTAGAATACCATCTTTTGCGGTTTCAAAAAGCCGCCGGTATCTGATTTCGGAAGATTTAAAATTTTCTTCTGCCAATTTTCTTTCGGTGATATCTCGGTAGTTTAAAACAATAGCATTAATATAAGGCTCGTTGAGTAAATTCTTGAAGCTGCATTCAAGCCACTTGTAAGTTTCATCCGGCATTTTATGGCGATACTCAATTAATTTATTAGCTGCCGGATCTTTAATAACATCAACGAATGCACCATTTATTTTACTGCTATCCTCGGTATGAATAAGGTCAGGACGAATGCTTCCTATAATTTCATTTTTGTCATATCCCAGTATTTTTTTACCCGAAGGGCTCATATCCAGTACCGTACCGTCTGCGGCAATTACCGTAAGGCCATCGGTGCTGTTTTCTATCAGTGCCCTAAACTTTTTTTCTGTGTTGATGATTTCTTCTGCTGCTTTTTTGCGCTCTGTAATATCCTGTACCGTGCCTAGGGCACGAATAGGTTTACCGTTTTCATCTTTTGCAATGAGCCATCTTTCATCTACTTCTTTTATAACTCCATCTGCGGCTATAATACGATGTTCGATGGAATTTAATGAATCACTTGTAAAGGAAGCGAGAAAAGCTTTATCCACTTTTTCTTTATCATCAGGGTGAACAAATTTTAAAAAATTTTCGTGGGTAGTGTGAGGCAAACGATTGTCAACACCAAAGATGCGACATGTTTCATCCGACCAGATGACATCAAGATTGGTAAGATCGGTTTCCCAGCTTCCTACTTTGGCAACCGACTGCGAAGCCGCTAGTCTTGCTTCGCTTTCTTTAATTTTTTCCACTGCTAATCTTCCTTCAGTAATATCTTGAAAACTACCATAAATTTTGACGCATTTACCATCAACAAATTCAGTTTCTCCAATGGTGCGTATCCAGCGAACATTATTTTTTGCCGTTACGATTTCAAGTTCTTCATCCCATGGCGTTCCCAACTCAATGGCTTCTTTTACTTTTTGAGTTATCAATTCCCTGTTGGTTCCTTCTTTATAAAAATTCAGTCCTGTTGCGAGGTCAGGTATAAAACTACTTTCAGCTTCGTGAATTTCCCTTGTAATATCATTCCAGTAAACAGTTTGTTTCACAAGGTCAACATCCCAACTGCCGATTCTTGCCAAAGAGTTTGCTTTTTCAAGTAAGTTTTCTAATTCTTTCTTATCCGTTACATCTTTCGCTACAGCATAAATAGTATTGTCTTCTGTAGCATAAATCGCATTCCAGTCTAGCCATTTTATTTTGCCCGATTTAGTTATGTACCTGTTCTCAAAATGATAGGTAAGATTAGTTTCTAGCAATTCAGCTAACTCATTGTTTGATTTTTCTTTGTCATCGGGATGAATAAAATTCAGATAAGGTGCGACACACAGCTCTTCTTGGGTGTACTCTAAAAGTTGGCATGCTGCAGGATTCACTCTTTTAAAACAACCATCTAAACCTATGGTTACAATCAAATCGGGAGCAAAATTGAACATTTGCTTCAATTCCAGTTCTAATTGTTTACGTTTAATTTCGGGAGCTAAATAATCTCCCAGTTTTTTAAATAAGGTAAGGTATTTAGCAGTATCTATTACGTCATAATCTAGACCAAAAGCAAGAACGCCAATGACTTCATTATTATAAAATAAAGGTAATCCTAATAGTGTTTTTAAACCATATTTAAGCGCAGCATCTCGTCGTAAAAAAAGTTTTTGGTTTGCAAGATCTCCCCAAATAACTATTTCTTTAGTTTTAAAAACGTTACCAGGAAAACTTTCTCCATAATTAAAAGTGTCTATTGATTTTGTTTCTTCTAGAAATAAATTCAAATTTTCTGTGGTTGCATGACTGCTTATCTTGTTGAGGGCATTTTTATCACTAGAAGTTAACCAAGCTTCAGCAAAACAAAAATCACTAAAATCAGCAATATAACGTAAGGTTCGGTCTAATGTTTCATGCAGTTTTAAAGGCTCACTAAAGACGGTGCTGATCTCTGCTATAAGTTCATTTTGTAATTCCTCATTTTTCCGACCTGATACATCTCTTTCAATTGCAATAAAATGTGTGTACCATCCACGCTCATTAGCTACTGGGTTCACGGAAAAATTGGCCCAAAATTCCTCGCCATTTTTTTTATAATTGATAATAGTAATTTCATAGGTTTCCCATTTTCTAATGGCTTCACCAAGGCGTTTTAGTTCTGCTTTGTCGGATTTTGGCCCCTGTAAAATTCTCGGTGATTTACCGATTACTTCTTCTGAACTGTAACCGGTCATTTTTGTAAATGCTTCATTTACATATAAAATTCTTGGACCCGGATCATCAAACGGTTCCGCTTCGGTAATCATTACAGAATCAGTAGTATTGGTAATTACAGATTCCAATAATTTAAGATGCTGTTCTTTTTCTTTTTCTGCAGTAACATCCCAATTAACTCCAATCATTCGTATAGCATTTCCCTCATTGTCTCTTTCAATAATTGCTGAGGCGCTTATATAATGAATAGATGAATCATCCCATATAATCCTGAATGTAGGTTTATAATCCTTTTTATTAGCAAGGGCAAGTTCCAATTCGTTTTGTAACTGTTGCGTGTCTTCCGGGTGCAATCTTGAAAACCATCCTTCATACACAGAATTAAATTCATTCATAGCAATGTTATATAGCCTGAACATTCCGTCATCCCATGCCAGCACATTATTTTTTATATCCCAATCCCATATTCCCATATTTGCGCTCTTTGTTGCAAGCTGCAAACGTTCTGCAATTTTGATTTTTTCTGCTGCGCTTTTTTTTTGTTCCGTAATATCATTAATAAGTGCCAAAGAACTTCTTCTATCATTATAGTCTAAAAGATGACCAGTAACTTCTACATACATTAGTTCTCCATTTTTCTTTAAATGACGCCACACTTTTTTATGTATTTCACCATAACTACTTTCGCTTTCCGTAGTTTCGAGGATTAACGCTATGTCTTCTTTCGGACGAATATCTTTTATAGTGAGTTGCAGAAATTCTTCCCTTGAATAACCATAAAGGATAAGGGATTCCGTATTGCAATCTATTATTTTAAGGGTTTCAAAATCAAAAATGAATAAGGGTAATGGATTGTTATCAAATAAATACTTGTATTTGTTATTTGAATCTTGAAGTAACAATTCATTTTTTTTGCGTTCGGTAAAATCAGTAAATGTAATATTGCAAAACGAATTGCTGTCATCAGCTATGCCTGTAAGTAAAAGGTAAACAGGTGGCTTGTCCTTTAAAGCAAGTTCAACTTCGGCTGTTTGTGTTACCTGCGATTGAAACAATGCATCAAGGAAACTACCCAGTATCTTTTTTGATTGATATGATAAAAATGTAGAGAAATGTTTGTCAATTAAATTACCCCGCCCGTTACCCAGTAATTTGGCTGCAGCAAAGTTTAAAGACAGGATTTCGCCTATAGAGGATAGTGTAAGATAACCTGATGGGGCAAAGTCGTACAATTGAGTGAATTTTGCTGATGCCGCTTCTGCCAGCTCTTTTGCCAGTGTTAGTTCTTCCTGTTGCATTTCCAGCTCTATCTGGTGCACTTCAAGCTCGTGAATTAGCTTGTACGTTTCAATATCAGATGTTGTAACCTTCTTTTTTGATTGGTTCACTTTCAGCCTTTCCTCTGCCTTTTGCCGAAATGTTGCAGAAGGTTTTGTACCGTCTGTTTTTTTATCATCGTTTTTATTCGTCATGGCTACAAAAGCTTGTGTTTTTTCAATAGGCCGGTTACCCTGGCTAATTCCGCTGCCAGTTTTTGTTTCTCCTTGTTTTCCAAAACAAGTTTTTTATTGGCAATAACTAAAGCTGCCGCCCGTTTTTCTTTCTCCTTATTTTCAATTATAAGTTTTTCATTTGCAATTACCAATTCTGCTTCACGCTTTTTTCTTTGATCAATATTGGCATCAGATAATGACTGTTCCAGTTTTTTTGCAACAGAAATATCAAAAAAGGTAATCACTACACCCTCTATCTGATCGTTGTGTGTGCGGTATGGCATAATACGAACTTTGAACCACCGTTGGTCGTCAGTTGTAATATCAATTTCCTTAAAAAGTAAAGTACGCAAAACTTTCTTTGCATCATCTGCCATATCTGGATATGATAAAGTTGAAACCAGTTCGGTAAATGGCCTGCCAATATCTGCCGGGCGTAGTTTCATTAGTTTGGCTGTTTCATCGGTAAAGCGGCGGATGTTTAATTGTTTATCCAGAAACAGGGTGGCTATATCCGTACTGTTCAGCAGGTTTGTCATGTCGGTATCTGCCTGCAAAAATTCGCCTATTTTGGCCTGCAGTTCACTATTTACGGTTTGCAGTTCTTCATTCATACTTTGCATTTCTTCCCGGGAAGTAGTTAGTTCTTCGTTGGCAGATTGCAATTCTTCATTGGATGATTGCAACTCCTCGTTTATTGATTTTAATTCTTCATGCGATGTCTGCATTACTTCCCTGGTGTTTTGCAGTTCTTCTGTGGTATGTTGCAGCTCAATTTCCAATTCAGCCACCGCTTTTGTCTTTTTGTTTTTCCCGGAATTTTGTTTTTCAGATGCTGCTATTGCTCCGGCATCAGCAAAAATAATCATAACAGCCCCTTTAACGGAGGCGGGTTTATCAATATGCTGAACAGTTACATCTACCAACTGGGTACCTCCGTTGGTACCTACTTTAAGGTTGCGTAAAATTTGCGGCTGGTAATTTTGCAGTGCATTGCGTATGGCACCCATAAGCGGCATGGCGAGGCCTTGCCGGGCCATACTGTAAATATTCATATTGGCTTTACCGGCGGCCGGCTCTAAATATTTACCGGTTCGCCCCGAAATGTACAGTATATCGCCCTTATTGTTGATCATTACACTGGCAGGCGCATAGTTTTGCAGCAGCAACTGATCAACAATGCCTTGCATATTGTCACTGGTCGGCTCCATTTTTACCTGCTCAAAGGTAATTCCCATTTTTGGCGAGAACGAACTTGGAAAATCGATTAATTCAGTTTTTTTAGCCATGCCAGATCGTTTATAAATTTTCAATTTTTCGTCAATGGGTATAAAACTCTTTTGCGGGGAGTTGTCGTTTTCGGAATTACCCAGTAACAAAACCCCTTCGGAGTTTAAGGCATAATGAAATAAACTCATTATTTTTTTTTGCAACTCGGGTTCCATATAAATAAGCATATTGCGGCAAAAGAGAAAATCGAGTTTGGTAAAGGGAGGATCTTTAATAATATTGTGCTGCGCAAAAATGACCATTTCCCGTATATCTGTATTTACCCTAAACCCCTTAGTCACTTTTGTAAAATATTTCTTGATCCGTTCGGTTGAAACATCTTCCATCATTTTTTCCGAAAAAACAGCTTTACGGGCTGCGTTAATAGCATCTACATCTAAATCGGTACCAAAAATCTGCAGGGTTACATGTTTAATTTCTTTTTGCTTTTCCAGTACTTCTTTAAAAATGATTGCTAAGGAAAATACTTCTTCGCCGGTAGAACAGGCAGGAACCCAGGCCCGCAGCATATAGCTGTCTGGCAATTGGGAAAACAGTTGGGGAAGAACAACATCTGCTAACTTTTTCCATACAGCAGCATCCCTGAAAAAACCGGTTACCCCAATTAAAAATTCTTTAAAAAGAATATTAATTTCTCCGGGGTTTTCCTGCAAAAAACGAACATAATTTCCCAGCTTATCAATTTGATGAACTGTCATACGCCTTTCAACACGGCGCAACAAGGTATTTTTTTTATACATAGAGAAATCGTGCCCGGTTTGTTGCCTAAGCAAAATGATAATTCTGTTGAGATCACTTTCATTTTTAGGTTCTATTATAGCAACTGTTAATGCAGGCCTTAAATCCTTTAGCAACCCAATTAACCGGGCGGGTAATTCGTCGGCAGCATCTACTCCATCGGCTGTTACTGCCTTCAGGGCACTGTTGGGCATGCCGTTAAATTTGGCAGTTTCAGGATCCTGTACCAATACCCTGCCCCCGTTTTTTTTAATGGCTTTTACCCCAAGGCTGCCATCGCTGCCCATGCCTGAAAGAATAATGCCAATACTCTTTTGCTGCAGGTCGGCCGCCATAGAATTAAAGAAAACATCAATTGGTAACCGCAGGCCGTGGACCTCCAGGGGGGCAAACAAATGCAATGCGCCTTTTAATAAATGCATGCTTTTATTTGGCGGAATAATATAAACACAGTTTGGTTTTAGTTTTAAATTTTCTGTTGCCTGTGTCACTTTCATGCTGGTATGGCGTTGCAACAACTCGGGGAGCATACCTGTATAATCGGGCGCCAGGTGCTGAATAATTACAAAAGCCATCCCATTACGTGCCGGCATATTGTTAAAAAATAATTCCAATGCTTCCAGGCCACCAGCCGAGGCACCAATGCCTATGATGGGGAAATCTGCTGAAGGCGCCAGCATGGGTTTAGCAGCTTTTGTAACTTTATTAACCGCTTTATTTATTTTTGCCACACCCATTCAATTGATTTATTTTAAAACTTTAGTTCAATAGTACTACAGTAAATAATATCATTGGGAATTTTTTATCCATCCATGCCAGGTCCATTTTAATAGCCGTTAGTTGGCGGCTAAGTTCATCATGTATTTCACGGGCTAGGCGTTTTGGTTCTGCTTCTCGTTTGGTTTGCAGTCAACAAATTCAGATTTCCCAATCGTTCTTATTCAGCGTACATTATTTTTTATGGTTACAATCTCTAACTCATCATCTCATGGTTTACCCAATTCAATGGCTTCCTTTACTTTTTGCATAATGAATACCCGGCCGAGTCCTTCTATGCAAAAATTGAGGCCACTTGCCAGGTCAGACAGAAAATTTTGTTCGGCTTCGTGAATTTCACTTTTAATATCATTTCAATAAACGGTTTGCCCCATAATGTCAACAACCCAACTGCCAAATTTGGCTAGTCGGGTTGATTTTATCTGCAAATGTCCTATTTCAATTTTTTCCTTTACATCAAGGGAGTTAAATACTATGTCCTCATGTTTCTTGATTTTCTTTTCCATGTTACCAAAATGAGTGTACAATCAAAATACCTTATTAATGTTAAAAATATTTTTTTACTTATCAATGGTTTTGGATCAAAAAGAATATAGTAGAACTGTTTTGTTTAATAAAGAAAACAAGATAACATTTATTCCTTTTTTTCCAATTTTTTTAATAGTGTTAATAATTGTGGTTATGCAAAAAATAATCGAAGTAACAATTAGGATATGGTACTGCACTTATGCTATACAATGAAAGCAAGTTCGCCTAATTTTATTTTGGAATGCTGAAATAAAACGTTGCTCCTCTACCCCTCACGGACTCTGCCCATATTTCGCCATGGTGCTGTTTCAACATGAGTTTTACTATTGCAAGGTCACATCCTGATCGGTCACTATGCTGTTGATTTTTGGTAAACAATCTAAATAATCCTCGCTCACTTTTCATGCAAAAGCCACACCCTTTGTCTTTTACAAAGTAGATGTTAGATTCGGAAGATTCTACGTGGCCTATAGTAATGTCAACTTTAGTTCTATCGGCGGAGTATTTGATGGCATTATCGATAAGCTGCATCCATATATGTTTTAACATTTCCGGATCGCCTTTGCAAGTGGGCAGGGCGTTCACTTTTGTACAATACACTTTAGAATCATCGGTTGATATTCGGCTATCCAAACATGATAGCGCCATATTGGTCATGTCTATATTGTCGTAAACGTTGTAATACTTTACCATCTTTGAATAGCTTACCATTGACTTTACAAACTTTTCTATTGAGGTAGATTTTTCGATAATAGACTCCGCTACTTTAATCGTATTTACGGTATTATTGGATTCTATCTCTTTTAGCGAAGCTGCTCTATCATTTATTGCCTGCAATGGTTTGCGCAACTTTTGAATGATTGCTTGTGAGAGATTTTCCACTTCCTCATTTGCCATGGCCAGGCTATCATTTGCCTCTTGCAGTTTTCTTATTAAATCTTCGTACCGCAACTTGCTATCGTATTCTGCTTTTTTTTGAGTGCTGATATCTCTTGTGATCATTACAAATCCTGAAATAAGATGACTGTGATCGTATAAAGCAGTAATAATAGAATTTGCAAAAAAAACTACACCATCTGATTTGTTTTTCCAGTTTTCGGTTTCGCATCTGCCTTCTTCACTCGCTACCTTCAGGTGATGCCAAGGCTGACCACTTATCTTGTCTTCGGAAGTATAACAGTCAGAAAAATTTCTGCCGACAAATGCAGAAGGTTCATAACCAAATAACGCATGCACTCCGCTGTTGCAATTGATTACCTTGCCTAACAGGTCAATCCATACTATGGCATAATCAGGAAATTGTAACATGCTTCCACTGTGTTCTTCTACAATTGGTGCGGGAGGTGTTAAAGTATAATGATTCATGTTATTAATTGTTGTTGGTTAAATAATTTTTGAGTCATAAAATAATAGTACAAAGGAAAATCCTTTTGAGCCCTTGGAGGATAGCAAAATCAGGTATTGTTTTGTAATGATTTGTAGGAGACGACTATAGAATGTTTACTACAAACACGTAAAATTTTTATTAAAAACCGATGTAAATGCTATGATTTGTGTAGAGCAAGGATCCGGTTATATTTTAGAAGAATATGTCTTGAATTTGAAATTAGGACAATGCAAAAAGACCACCATTTTTAAAAGCCAGATGGATTTGCCATAAAAGAACCAGTATTCAGCTTTTATCAAATTTCCGGGAGTGAGCAAAGAAGTTGGCCTCAAAATGAAAATTACAGGAGAGGCTATCCGGTTTATTAAAGACCTTAGGGATCCTTATTTTAGAATGTTGTACAAGGAGTATGCAACGGATCGGGTAGTGCGCTTTTTAAAAAGATGGTTTATACAGAACATTTTTCTAAGTGATTCCCCGAGTGAAATTATAAGCATTTGGTGAGTGAAACGTATCAAAAACGCCAAAAAAGTTGCTCCAAATGGATCCCCAGTTAGAGGTATCATTTTCAATTGAGCGGTTGTAA
>JANPHE010000177.1:0-24155 GCA_031424295.1 Segetibacter sp.
ACACAAACCGCCACCCAAAATTTTTGAAACCCCTGATCTAAAGCACTCTTCAGCATAAAGGGCTGCAATGTGGGTTAAAGTTGTAGACCCAATTCATATGGAAGGAATAAATGAATGCTAATAATAAGTTCTTAAAAAAAAAGAGGCTACCTTTTTGAAAGGCAGCCTCTTTATATTAAAAATAAAAAAATAATTTTTATTGCTTAACGAACTTTGAAGCCGAAGCCTCACAACCATTTTCACAAATCGTTTTAATCAAATAGGTACCAGAACTTAGAGATTGAACATTGATATTGATTTTATTATCACCGGCAACAATTGATTGAGTCAGATTTTGAATAACTCTACCTGCTAAATCCGTAATCAAAACATTTATGTTTTCATTTACAGGGGAAGCTATTATCACACTTAAAGATTTGTTAGCTGGATTAGGATAAATGTTGACAACAGAAATAGATGAAGTTTTTGTGCCTTTAATAGAAACAACATTAGAATACCTTGACCTTCCATCAATGTTAACTTGCTTCAATCTATAGAATGCAGTAGATGAGAATGGTTTTTCATCAACAAAAGAATAATTCAAGTTTGAATTGCTATTACCGCTAACCGCTTTAGATACTATGAAACCAAGACTTGTAAAGTTAATTCCATCAACAGAACGTTGAATTTCAAATCCTTTGTTAGACAATTCAGTGGCGGTGTTCCATGACAAAACATTTACACTTCCTTGGCGTTCACCTTTGAATGTTGTAAGTGTAACTGGAACAATACTAGCCGTTTTAACTTCGAAGCTGTCAACAAACAAATCATTGTCTGCATTAGCTATGGTACTTTCTCCATAAAAAGCAAACTTAACAACTCCGGTATAGGTTGAAAGTGGTATCGAAATACGCTCACCTGTGTTAGAAATTGTTGTAGAAGCATCCCATAATCTCAATACGTTCACTAAGTCCCAAGTTACCCCATTATCAGTAGAAATCACTACCGCAAATTTGTCATCAACGCCTAATGTGTTGGAAGTTGTTGCTCCAAAAGTGGTTAATGCCAAAGCAAATTCCATTTTAAAGTTACCACCGGTTCCCAAATCATAACTTGGAGTAATTAACCATTCTTTTCTTAACGTACCATATATATTTATTTTAGCACACTTATTTATAGGAGTGGTTACATTTCCAAAATCATCCGATACCCAGCTACCTGTGGTTGTACTAGTAAATGTAGTTGGGCTAGCTAAAATGCCTTGGGCCCTTGACCAACATGGAGGAGGAACTACTGAAAATAATTCAGGGGCAACTGTTGGAGCTACGATAACACCACATGCTGTGGAGAAAGTATACGCTGAAGTCCAGGTACTTGTACCATTTGTGCCACAATTAGATCTTATCCATACAAAATAAGCAGTACTTGCAGAAAGACCTGTTAGAGGGGAACTTGTAGAAGTAACTCCAGCTATAGAAGGTGTTGTTGTACTGGTAGGTGCTGTATTGGAAGTACTATAATAAATATCATACGACGCTGGAGCAGTACCTCCGGGAGCTGTCCAATTTAATATTGCATCTGTACCTGTAATTCCAGAGGCAACAATAGCAGATGGCTCTATGCATCCAGGTATAGGTTCCCAATTTACGTCGTCAATTAATACACTATTCGCTGGGCTACCTGTATGTCTGAAAGCGAGGTAAACCACTGTACCTGCAATTGTTCCCGGAACAACATTATAAGACTGATAAGTCAAACTCGTGATTGTAACAGGAGCAATAACTGTGAAAGTCGATGAATCTGCCGGATTTGTCAAATAACCGACTTCAATAACACCACCTACAGTAAAGTTAGCCCTTGCGTTGAATTTCAACCAATTGGTTGAAGTACTTGCGCCTGTAACCGGCTGCATCGCAACAACAGCAAGCGCAGTAGTTGCAGCTGAGTAAATATAAAGGGTATTTGGAGCAGAATTAGGATTTGTTGTTTGGGTTCTTCCTGTAACTACTGAACCAACCCTATTCCAACAAATTGGTAATGCTGGAGCAGTTACTCCATCAAAGTTTTGAGAGAAAGCAGCAACAGCATCACAAGCGGTAACAAAACTATCAATTGTTGTCCACGGACTGTTACCGGATGCTCCACAATCTGTTCTCAAATAGTAGTAATATTTCGTAGCACTTGTCAAGCCTGTAAGGGTTGATGTAAGTCCCGTAATACCCGTTACCGAAGGAGTAGTTGTACTAGTAGGTAGCGCATTGTTTGTGCTATAATAGATTTGATAACCGGTTGGAGTACCTGTAACAGGAACCGACCAGTCAAGTTTGACTCCTGAAGAAGTAATATTTGATTTCACAATTGCAGTTGGAAAATCGCAGGTAGGTGTAAGGATTACAGCAATATCATCTACCAATAAAGCATCCTGATCAGCAATTGAATAAGCATGGAAACCAATATAATAAACACCTGATGTTGAAGGAGTGAAATCTGTAACAGAATTACTCGAAACAGCTGAATTAATCGCGGGATAATCAACTAGTAAATTACTCATGGCTGCTGAAGACTGGCTTGTACCATACTTTGCTTCAAGACTTTCAGTATATAGCGTATTATTATTACCATATTTAAAACTCAACCTATAAGAAACACCACCAGTTAGGCTCAATCCACGGGTATAGAACCATGCATCTGCTGCATTTAAAGCATTATAGGAATATACTAAAGAATTGGGTGAAAATCCATTACCGTTAAATGCACCAACAACCCAACTGTTTCCAGTACCTGCGTTTTCAGTACTTGTGCACAAAGGAAGAGAAACACCAGATTGGAAATTTTCAGCATAAGGGATTACTGTCGGATCACAATTAGTTGTGAAACTATCAATAGCAGTCCATGTACTTGTACCTGCAGCACCACAGTCTGATCTTACATAAAAATAATATTTAGTAGCAGAAGTAAGTGAGGTAAGGTTGGCTGTGTTTGTTGTGATACCTGTCAAAGTTGGAGTTGTAGTACTTGTTGGTAAAGTATTATTAGTTGAAATATAAACTTGGTATCCTGTTGGAACACCAACAGAAGGAGAAGTCCAATTAAGTATTGCACTAGTGGTTGTAACGGTTGATATTGCCAACGCAGTAGGTATATTACATGCAGGCAATGGTTCCCATTTTACATCATCAATTAAAATGCTGGTTGCAGGAACTCCAACGTGCCTAAATGCAAGTACTTGAGCAGTTCCAGGTGCAGTTCCTGGCTCAACACTGAATGACTGATAAGTCAAAGTGCTAGCAGTGAGGGATTGAAGAACGGTAAATGTAGTTGCATCGGTTGGGTCTGTTAAATAACCAACTTCAAAAATTCCGCCCACCGTAAAGTTTGCTCTGGCATTAAATACCAACCTATGTGTTCCTGATCCGGCGTTTGAAACTGGCGGCATGGCTACAATCGCCTGATCAGTAGCCGAAGTACCGAAAATATATAGTGTATTTGGAGAAGAAGAAGGATTAGCTGTTTGGGTATTTATTGTTCCAGCTGTTCCCACTTTACTCCAGCATATTGGAAGAGCAGGGACAGTAACCCCATCAAAATTCTCAGAAAAAGATGTAACACTCCCACAATTGGTAGTAAAGCTATCTATTGCAGTCCAAGGGCTATTTCCAGAAGCACCACAAACTGTTCTTAAAAAATAGTAATATTTCGTTGCACTAACCAAGCCAGTAAGAGTTGAAGTAAGACCGGTGATTCCAGCTACCGAAGGTGTAGTTGTAGTGGTAGGTAACGTATTGTTTGTGCTATAATAGATTTGATAGCTCGTTGGAGTACCGACTAGAGGAGCTGTCCAATCAAGTTGAATGCCGGTAGCTGTGAGATTAGATTTTACTATTGCAGTTGGAACATCACAAGTTGGTGTAAATGTTACAGAAATGTCATCCAATAATAAAACATCCTGATCTGCAATGGAATATGCGTGAAATCCTACATAATAAACACCAGTTGTTGCAGGTGTGAAATCTGTAACAGAATTATTGGCAACGGCAGTATTAATTGTTGGGTAATCTACTATCAAATTACTCATTGCAGTGGAAGAAGGACTAGAACCATATTTCGCTTCCATACTTTCTGTATAAATCGTGTTATTATTACCGTATTTAAAACTTAATCTATAAGAAACTCCGGCCGTTAAGTTCAAACCACGGGTATAAAACCATGCATCTGCAGCATTGGTAGAATTGTAAGTATAAGTAATTGAATTGGGTGTAAAACCAAAACCAGTAGAAGCAACTACAGCCCAATTATTTCCTGTACCTGCATTTTCTGTACTAGTACAAAGCGGTAAAGAAACACCAGATTGAAAATCTTGTGTATAAGGAATAGCAGTAGGATCGCAACTTGTACTAAAGCTATCGATACCTGACCAATTACTAGTACCCGAAGCGCCGCAATCTGATCTTACATAAAAATAATATTTGGTAGCAGAGGTCAAAGATGTAAGAATAGTTGTGGTAGTTGTAAGACCAGTCAAAGTTGGTGTTGTAGTACTTGTTGGTAAAGTATTACTAGTAGAAATATAAACCTGATAACCGGTTGGTGAGCCCGCAGTAGGAGCTGTCCAATCAAGTTGGGCAGTAGTAGTAGTTGTATTTGATATCGTTAAAGCAGTAGGTACATTACATGCTGGCAATGGTTCCCATTGTACATCATCAATCAATATACTTGTTGCAGGAGTACCTACATGCCTAAATGCAAGCACTTCTGCTGTTCCAGGTGCAGTACCTGGCTCAACAGAAAACGACTGATAAGTCAATGAACTAGCGGTAAGCGATTGGATAACAGTAAATGTAGTAGCATCTGTTGGATCTATTAAATAACCCACCTCAAAAATTCCACCTACAGTAAAGTTTGCCCTTGCTTTAAATACCAGTCTATGTGTTCCGGCACCTGCGTTTGAAACTGGTGGCATCGCAATCGTTAACTGATTAGTTGCAGTTGTTCCGAAAATGTATAAACAATTTGGTAAAGAAGCAGGATTTGTTGTCTGTGTATTTGTTGTACCAGTTGTTCCAACTTTCTTCCAACAAAGAGGCAATGCTGGAACGGCAACACCATCAAAATTCTCTGAGAATGTGGTTACAGCTACACATTGGGTGAAAAAGCTATCAATATCGGTCCATACACTAGTACCACTCGCACCGCAAACTGTTCTTACATAAAAGTAGTACTTCGTAGAACCTGTAAGGCCTGCAATATTTGCACTAGTAGTACCAGGAATCCCAGTTAAAGTCGGAGTAGTTGTACTTGTAGGTAAGGTATTGCTAGTACTTACATAAACTTCGTATCCAGTAGGAGTACCACTTGTTGGAGCGGTCCAGTCTAATGCAGCACCTGTTGCAGTCGTATTTGAAATGATAAGCGCTGTTGGGCTAGCACAATTAGGTACAAGTTCCCATTTTACATCATCAACTAATATTGCATTTGCTGGTGCACCCGCATGTCTGAATGCCAATACCTGAGCAGTACCTGGAGCTGTTCCTGGTTCCACTATAAAAGATTGATAGGTTAATGTACTTGCAGTTACAGATTGAATAGAAGTGAATGTAAGCGGGTCAGATGGATCTGTCAAATAACCAACTTCTAAAATGCCACCAACTGTACCGCTTGCTCTAGCCTTAAATACTAATCTATAAGTACCTGCACCTGCATTTGTAACTGCTGGCATCGCAACCACAGCTTGATTAGTGATACTAGACGAATTAATAAAAAGTGTGTTAGGTGAAGAGGCGGAATTAGTAGCTTGCGTATTTGCCGTACCCGTAGTACCTACTTTTGCCCAACACGTTGGAAGCGCTGGAACAACAACAGCGTCAAAATTCTCAGTAAAACTATTTACAGCAACACAAAGTGTGGTAAATGTGACGCTATTCCAGCCACTAAATGAACCTGCCCCGCAATCTGATCTTACATAAAAAGTATACTTGGTTGCGGGAGAAAGTGTAACAGGTGATGCTGTTACACCTGTAGAATTACCACTAGTTGCTAAACCTGTTGCACCACTGCCCGGTAAACCACTAGACCTAACCTCCCAATTGTATTGTGTAACAGTTGTTGTAGGCGCAGTCCAGGAAAAATCAGCTCCAGAAGAAGTGATATTTGCTAAGGTAATTGCTGATGGAGGTAAGCATGTAGCCGCTGCTGCCACAAAAGTAATATTTGGACGCGTAGTCTGTAGACCGGTATTGGTTACTGTGGTAGAAGCACACAAATTACCCAAATTATCTGCACGATAGTTGTGAGAGCCATTAAATGACAATCCGGTTGTCCAAGGAACTGTCACATTATTTGTATAAGTCGTAACACCTGCAGTACCATTGTTTGGATCACCATTACAAATTTCGATCAAGATATTGTCTGTACCATTCCAAACATAAGGGGTAGAAAAAGTAATTTCATTAGTTCCCAATACCGGAGTAAAATCTACTGGACCAAAAACCGAAATTGCACCTGTTTCCCAGGTTGTAGCGCTTAACGTTGCTATGGTAGTACCACCAATTTTTACTTCCATTTGCTCCGCGAATCCTGTGAATGTATTGAGATTGGTAACTTCAAATTTAATTTTGGTTACAGGACCTGCAGCCATGCCTGCAGCCGCTAATTCAGATGCTAGGTATAAATACTGAGCTTTGCTACCTTCATAATAATCCTGCATTGGAGCAGGATAGGTTGTGCCAGTATTTCCTGTCGTGCCTGTTCCAATTACGATATCAGTTTGAGCTATTGAAATGAATTGAAAACAAAGCAAAGAGATTAAAAATAAGTAAATTTTTCTCATGATTATCATGTTAAGATTGTGTTTTAAAACCAAATTAGGGAAGCTAAAAGTAGGAGATTTATGTGAAAAGGTAAAATCCTTTAAAGAAAAAATAAAAAGCAACGGACAATGCTCAAAAAAAAAACCCCGGCGAGCCGAGGTTTTATATCAATTATTTTGAACTTATATTTTAAAATGGGAAAACGCTTTGTTAGCCTCTGCCATTCTGTGCGTATCTTCTTTCTTTTTAAAAGCACCACCTTCACCTTTGCTTGCTGCGATGATTTCATTGGCTAATTTTTCAGCCATGCTACGTCCATTTCTTTCCCGGCTAAAACGAATAAGCCATTTAATGCTTAATGATATTTTTCTATCCTGACGCACTTCAGAAGGTATCTGGAATGTAGCACCACCTATCCTTCTGCTACGAACCTCTACAGCAGGCGTAACATTGGCTAAAGCTCTTTTCCAGATTTCATATCCGTCTTCATTGGTTTGTTTATTTACTCTTTCTAATGAATCGTAGAAAATAGTTAAGGCAATGCTTTTCTTTCCTTGCCACATAAGGTTGTTGACAAATCTCGTAACTAGTTTATCAGAAAACTTAGGATCTGGGGCTAAAGGTATCTTTTTGGGTTGCGACTTACGCATAATTCAATTTATTTTTACTATTATTTTATCAATTACCTTAAAAAATTATTTTTTTCCGGCAACAGCTTTACCTCTTTTTGTACCGTATTTAGAACGGCTTTGTTTACGATCTTTTACGCCTGCAGTGTCAAGACTACCACGTACTATGTGATAACGTACACCTGGCAAATCCTTCACACGACCACCACGTATCAGAACTATTGAGTGCTCCTGAAGGTTATGTCCTTCTCCGGGAATGTAAGCAATCACTTCTATCTTATTAGTCAAACGAACCTTTGCTACTTTGCGTAAGGCTGAGTTTGGTTTTTTAGGAGTGGTTGTATAAACTCTGGTGCATACACCACGGCGCTGAGGACACGAATCCAAAGCCCTGGATTTACTCTTTGCTTTAATTATTTCTCTACCTTTTCTAACTAATTGCTGTATTGTAGGCATTTGTAACCTTTTAATTTTTCGGACCGCAAAGGTAATTGGTTAATGTGTAATAACAAAAATGTTTTATTAAATTTTTCAAAGTAATCCATAATTGTGTATAAATACTATCTAAACTAGCCTCCAAAATTGCTAAAAATATATTTTTCTCATTAAACTTTAAACATCCACCCGTATTTGTCTTCCACTTTTCCGTTTCTGATATCATTCAATCTCTTCTTCAATTCAACGGCAACCTGATGCCCTGAAGCTTTAAAATCCATGATAAAATCTTTATATCTCAACTCGTCTATTGAACTGATGGTTGCTGCTGTGCCAGTACCAAATACTTCTTTTAATTGACCAGTACGATATGCATCCATAAGGTAGTCAACGCTTATTTTTTCTTCCATTACTTCATATCCCATCTCATGAAGGATAGTGATGGCACTGTATCTGGTAACACCCGCAAGAATAGCACCGCTGCTCAATTCAGGGGTATAGGCTTTATCGCCAATAATAAAGAACACGTTCATCGTACCAATTTCCTGTACATACTTGTGTTCTGCAGCATCTGTCCACAATATCTGATCATAGCCAAGTTCCTTAGCTTCTGCAGTTGCTAACATACTGGCAGCATAATTACCTGCGGCTTTTGCAAAACCAACACCACCTGGGGCAGCTCTGGAATATTTTTCTTCTACATATATCCGCATGGGTTTGTTATAATAAGGCCCAGTAGGGCTTAAAATAATCATAAACTTGTACTTTTCAGATGGCTTAACCCCTATTACCGTATCCGTTGCAAACATAAAGGGCCTAATATACAAAGAATGATCTTCCTGAGTAGGAATCCAACTTTTATCTAAGTCGACCAACATTCGCATTCCTTCCATAAAAATATCTTCTGGCACAGTTGGCATTTGCATTCTTTGCGCTGAAATATTAAAACGGGTAAAATTGTCAATTGGCCTAAAGATAAAGGCATTTCCCTGGGGATCCTTGTAAGCCTTTATGCCTTCAAAAATGGACTGACCATAATGGATGGCAGCAATTGAAGGTTCCATCAAAAGTGGCTGGTAAGGTTTGATTTCAATATTCCCCCATTCTCCATCTTCATAATCCGCTTCCAACATGTGGTCGGTGAAGTATTTTCCGAAGGGAATATTTTCTAGAGAGAGAGATTGAAGCTTACTAGTTTCAACCTTTTGTACATTTACATCGAGAGCAGCAACCATTATCGTTAATTTTAACTACAAAGAAACCAAAAAATCGCTTTATAAGCAATTAATAATTAGCCAAACTTAATCTAGTACATTATGAAATTACCAGCGTTTTTAATCAAAGATCTATATGAAAAGACACTTGTGAATATTCCGGTCAACACTGAACAAAAAACGAAAAATAAAGTAGAAAAAAACGCTACTGTTACTAGAAGTGAAGATGTAACAGAAAAACCAATTATTAAATACTTAGGCGAAAATAAAAAAAACATCCTCATCATTGTGGAGCAACAAGCTGTTATTTATTTAAATGAAGAAGATTTAATATTTCTAACAAACATTCTAAAAGCGTGTAAATTGAATCTGGCAGATATTGCTTTATTAAATTTTTCTAATCAACCAATAACATATAACAATTTGCAAGATGAGTTAGAACCAGTCACCATCTTATTATTTGGGTTAGCACCTAAAGCTATTAAATTACCATTTGATATTCCAGCATTTCAAATAAAAAAACATGGGGATTGCAAAATAATGACTGCACCTCCATTAATAGAATTGAACTTATCTACAGATGCATCCAAAATTTTGAAATCAAAATTATGGGTTAGTTTACAAGCCTTATTTACAATTAAGTGATAAACAAATTTTAGCCTTATTTATCCAATTAACTTAAAAAATATGACAGAACTAATATTTGCTACAAACAACCAAAATAAAGTAGACGAAATTCAAGCTTTGATACCTAATGATTTCCTGATTTTCGCCCTTAAAGAAGCAGGAATAGATTTAGAAATTCCTGAACCTTATGACACGCTACAAGAAAATGCAAGAATAAAATCAACAACCATTCATGGTTTAACTAGTAAAAACTGTTTTAGTGAGGATACCGGGTTATTTGTAGAAGCACTAAATGGACAACCAGGGGTGAAAAGTGCCCGATATGCCGGAGAAGGAAAAAGTTTTTCTGACAATGTACAAAAACTACTAACCAACCTTAAAGGTACTGACAACAGAAAAGCCTACTTTCAAACCGTTATTTCCTTAATTCTTGAAGGAAAAGAAATTCAATTTGAAGGAATATGCAGTGGCAAAATAATTGATGAACCCGTAGGAGAAAAAGGATTTGGTTATGATCCCATTTTTATACCCGATGGAAGTACTAAAACCTTTGCAGAAATGACAATGGATGAAAAAAATAGATTCAGTCATAGAAAGAAAGCTATGGCCAAACTCCTTTCCTTTTTGTCCCAAATTGGGAAATAGTTGTACCATTAAGAGAAATTTCTTTTTTTTCTTGCAACCATAACAAACCCTGCCTCGTCTAACATAATAAATGCAGTAATGGCTGCGTTGTTTATCTAAATATCTTATTCGTCAAAGCTACCATTCAATAAGTTTTGCCAAAATGGGAGAAAAACCAATTAAATGAAAAACAATATTTCAAAAAAAGATTGTAAAGATTTACTTGTTCAGCCTGAAAAAAATAAAGTAGCTACAAATAGAAATAATATCTCAACACAATATAAAAAACAACTCATGAATACTAATCAAATGGTAACACCTCCATCAAGCGTTTGGGATAGGATTGAAAAAGTACTTGATGAGCAAAATAGAAGGAAATTGAAAACTCCAAAAAAGAAATCTCAATCTACCAAGCAGGGCAAACTGGTAAATGAAAAACAAACATTTTACATGACTTCGGTTGCCTCATAATAGCTGCTATTTTTTAAGTTTTCCATTTTAAGTTTTTTACTGTTTCTTTACGTCCATCATAATAAAATATGGACAGAATTAAAGTATTACTTCCCGAACAGTTTATATTTTCTGCATTTCTTACCATTCGAATTACCGACATCAACTATGGTGGTCATGTTGGCAACGATGCCATTTTATCCCTCGTACACGAGGCTCGCCAACAATTTCTAATGCAATTCGGCTATTCAGAAATGAAGTTTGCAGGATCATCCCTTATAATGGCAGATACAGCCATTGAATATAAAAACGAACTTTATTACCGGGATGAAATAAAAATTTCTGTTGCTGCAGCGGGTTTCGATAAAATTGGATTTGATCTATTTTATCTAATTGAAGTGAAAAAAGAAGATAAATGGGTAGTAGCCGGCAAAATAAAAACTGGAATGATTTGCTTTGATTACGTTTCAAAAAAGAAAATATCTGTACCCCAAGAAGCGATAGAAAGAATAACGAAATAAATAAAATTCGTTTTCGAACGTCAAATCCCTATTAAAATATTTTGAACATAAAGATTGGATTGCATTTAGCCATTTTAACAGCTAATCGTTGTTCCAAATTTTCCAACTTTCTTCGGCCTGAATGATCAGCATTTCCAAGCCATTTTTTGTAATGGCCCCACGTTCCGCTCCTTTTTTCAAAAATAATGTTTCTGCAGGGTTGTAAATGAGATCATATAGAAGGTGGCTTTGATTAACAAAATCAAAATTAATGTCCGGACATTTATCAAAATCAGGAAACATCCCTACTGGAGTTGTGTTAATGATAATTTGATGCTGCCTAATAATGTCACCTGATAGATCAGTATAATTTAAAAATCCATGATTTGCAACCTGCCTCCTACTAACGAATGAATAGGCTATATTAAGCTTCTCCAAAACAAACTGTACAGCTTTTGCCCCCCCACCTGTACCCAAAATCAATGCATTGGAATGGTTCGAATTGAGTAAGGGCAACAAGGATTTTTCAAACCCAATAACATCTGTATTGTAGCCAAATAACTGCCCATTAATAACCTTTATGCAATTGCATGCTTGTATTTTTTCAACTATGAAATCCGCTTGGTCAAGTAGGTCGATTACCTTATGTTTATGAGGAATAGTAACATTTAAGCCTTCCAATCCCACAGTATCATTAATAAAAGGAATAAGCTGACGGATTGATTCAAGAGGATATGTCTGGTAAGCACATCCTTTTATGCCTTCCCTTTCAAATTTATTCGCAAAATAAGCTGGGGAAAATGAATGTCGCAAAGGGTAACCAACTAAACCAAAGCGACGCATCAAAAAGGCTGTTTATCAAGGTAAAGATGAAAAGTATCGCCTCTGAGGCCTATCCGCATTGCCTCTAATGGAATAATTTCTGTAGGCGCGATATTGCCTAGATTAACGTTGCATCCGATGAGCTCAAGAAAATACAATTGTTGCGCTTTTTGAGGAGCTTCCCAAATTATTTTCTCCGCAGGTATCTGGGTCAATATTTCCTGCACCAACCCTTCTCTTACTTCGCCGGTGCCACGGTATATACCCACATTTCCGGCCTCTCTTGCCTCCGCTATTACATAAGTTGATCCAGCTTCCAATTCCGCTTTCATCAACTCAATCCATTTGTAGGGGGGAATAATGTGTGCGGCATCTTTGCTTCCAACCTCACTTAATACAGTGCCAAACTTTGTCAATTTTTCTATATACCCACACTTTTCTGCATGGGGAATGGTAATTGATCCATCACTAACTTCAACAAGATCTATATTAAAATCACGCATCATTTTGATATAACCGTCGAATTCGTTTCGGATAAGAAATGCTTCGAAGAGAGTTCCACCAAAATAGACTGGGATACCCGCTTTTTGGTAAACCCCTATTTTAGACCTAAGATTTGGCGTAACGAAAGCTGTACCAAATCCTAGCTTAATTATATCAATATGAGGCGCTCCAACACTTACAAGGTTCTCAGCTTCAGCAACGCTTAAGCCCTTATCCATAAGCATAGTCAATCCATGCTGTCTAGGCTTATCTGTTCTTTTCGGTATTTGATTCAAATGAAAATTCATGAAATAGAATTAATGATGAAAGGTGCAAAAATAAGCAAAGGCATTGAATGACCATTTTCATATTTCCATAACAGCAACTAAACAAAAGCAAAGATTACCTTTGACTATTAAAATAATAGCCAAAACGATATGAAAACTACTTTTTTATTAATTCTAACTTTCTTTTCAACTAATTATATTTTTTCTCAATCAGACACCAGCATTAAAGCAATTGAAGATACGTTGGCACCCTATCAAAAGACTTCCTATATTCCTACCTTTAGCTTATTAACACCAGATAGTACTTGGTTTAGTAAAATTCACCTGAAAGATGAAGTTGCTACCCTTATTCTATATTTCAGCCCGGATTGTGGTCATTGCAAAATAGAAACCCAGGATCTTCTTGGAAAAATGAGTGGGTTGAAAAAACTTCAAATTGTAATGGTTACAAGCAGGCCATTTCAAGATATGGTCGACTTTTCAAATTATTTTAAGATTTCCAGATTTCCAACCATTAAAATAGGAAGAGATCCTGCCATGCTTATTTCAAGTTTTTACGATGTAAAATCCACTCCTTTTTCAGCATTGTATGACAAAAAGGGGAGATTGATAAAAGTATATAAAAAAGGAATCGATTTCCCGGAATTGATTAAACTAATTAATAATTAATATGTTAGAAGAGATGGTATTGTCTTTGCATACCAGTCTTGATTGATTACTTTTACAAATAAAATAACCACTCCTGAAGAAAGTCTTACGAATTTTTGGTAAAATAATATTGAGCCTATTAGGTCTAATAGTGCTTGTAGTGTTGTTGATTCAAACAGACCCCGTCCAAAACTGGATACTAGGAAAAGTTACCAAAAGACTATCAGCAGATTTGAATACTGAAGTCAGGATAAACCATATCAGTTTTTCTTTTTTTAACAGCCTTAACCTTGATGGTACGCTCATTAAAGATCATCAAAAAGATACCTTACTCTACGCTGACCAATTAAAAATGAGGGTTACCGATTGGTTTTTCATAAAAGATGAATTGGTGCTTAAATATATGGCGTTAGAGGATGCATTTATTAATCTCCAAAGAAAAGACTCCACTTGGAATTATCAATTTCTTATAAGCTACTTTTCTCCATCATCTACGCAAAAAAGCAGTGGAAGTAAACTTCGGTTTAACTTGAAAAAACTAGATTTCAAAAATGTAGTTTTTAGACAAAATGATGAATGGATAGGTACATTGACTGAAGCGAAGTTGGGCAAAATGCAACTAGACGCAAATGGTATAAACCTGAATGAAAACTCTTTTGATATTAAAGAACTAAAACTAGAAAGTCCCATTTTTTCTATTACCGAATTTGATGGAATACGACCACCACTTACTAAATTTAAAAAAATATCAGAAGAAGGTGAATTGTACTTCAACAAAGGAAATCTTCGGCTTCTGATTAATAAGCTAGCAATAAAGAACGGAACTTATAAGAATTATACAAATAGGCGTATACCTACACCAGGATTCTTTGATGCGTCGCACTTAAAAATCGAAAGAATTTCCGGGTATATTAACGATTTCAGTTTCCTTAAAGACACCATTAAAGGCAAAGTAAACATTGCTGCGAAAGAGAGATGCGGATTTGTCTTGAAACAACTTAAAACTAACTTCAAATTGACACCGCAGATCATGGAGTTTGCAAACTTAAACCTGGTAACGCCACAAAGCCATTTACAAAATTACTATTCTATGAAATTTTCTGACTTCAATAATGATTTCAGTAATTACATGGAAAAAATAAACATGGCAGTTAATTTTAAAAACGCCATTATTAATAGTGACGATATTGCATATTTTTCATCTGAAGCCAAAACTTGGAAAAAGAAGATATCAATATCAGGAGAAGGAAAAGGAACTGTGACAAATCTATCAATAAAAAACCTTTTTGCAAGAGTGGGAAACAATACTACTATAAGTGGCAACATTACCATTATTGGGTTGCCAGATATAGACAAAACCATATTCGATTTTCAATCGGGCAATTTGCAAACTAATCACAAAGATGCTACAGTATTTATTCCTTCCATCATTAAAGTAGATGTACCTTCATTAGTCTCACTTGGCGAGATAAAATTTAATGGCAATTTTAAAGGAACCATTAATAAGTTTACAACCAATGGAAACTATAGTACAAACCTTGGTGGTTTTAGCGCAGATATTGCAATGGAATTTCCTCAAAAAGCTGCTCCGGTTTATTCTGCACGCCTTATCACTAGACAGTTCGATATTGGAAGATTTTTAGTGGTAAAAGATTTAGGCACCATGACCTTTGATGGTTCGATTAAAGGAGTTGGTCTTACACTAAATTCTCTAAAAACGACTGTAGAAGGGAAGATTAGCAATGTTACTTACAAAGATTATGCATATCAATCTATGAATGTTGAAGGAACTTTTCAACGAAAGCAATTTGATGGTACCATTAAATTAGATGATGAAAATATAAACCTTTTTACAACTGTAAAAATTGATTTTAAAAATGACCTGCCACGTTTTAATATTCTGGGAGATCTTTCGAAAAGCAACTTTCAAAAACTGAATTTATACAATAAAAGGTTAGAGGCAACCGGATTGTTTGATGTTAACTTTAGTGGAAATAATATTGATGAATTTCTTGGTTCAGTTAAAGTTTTTAATACTAGTGTTTTATACGATACAGTAAGGATAAATCTGGACTCCCTTTCACTCCAATCAGATTTTGTAAACGGGAAAAGGACACTTGCCCTCCGAAGCAATGAATTTGATGCTTCCATTGATGGCAAGTATAATATTCTTGAACTACCAAATACATTTCAACTTTTCCTTCACAATTATTATCCATCGTATATAAAAGCGCCTTCTAATAATTATAATTCTCAGGAATTAAATTTTATAGTAAATACAAAAAATATTGAAGGCTATACACATCTATTTTCAAAAGACATTACTGGACTTAGCAATAGCAGCATTAGTGGCACGATCAACACGCTTGATACGATCTTTGAACTCAACGCAGATGTTCCTGAGTTAGCATTTAAGAAAAATGTTTTTACCAACATTAGACTTGCAGGCAGAGGCAATTATAA
Source organism: Segetibacter sp. (assembly GCA_031424295.1). Lineage (GTDB taxonomy): Bacteria > Bacteroidota > Bacteroidia > Chitinophagales > Chitinophagaceae > Segetibacter. The sequence goes on from JANPHE010000177.1 coordinate 15,968, forward strand.
TGAATTGCAATTAACAGGAGACATTGATAACATTTATGTAAGTGATAGCACTCATTTTCCTAACACCAATATAAAAATAATTTCGAAAAAAGACCTGTCAGTTATCAGTATAAAAACAAAAGCAAACAATACACTGAATGAACTAAACTTAAATGCCAACTTATCAACTTATACAGATGGTGTAAGAATAAATTTCAATCCATCCGATTTCGTAATCAACGATAAACGATGGCTACTGGAAAAAGAAGGCGAAATTGTAATTAGAAAGAATTTCGTATCTGCTGAAAATGTTCGTTTCACTCAAAGCTTACAACATATAGATGTACAAACCACGTACGATGAAGAATTCAGCAAAAGCAACCTTGTAGTAAAATTTCAAAATGTAAATCTAAATGACTTTGCTCCATTCATAGTTGGTAAAAACACTCGATTAGAAGGAGTTGTTTCCGGCGAAGCCGTAATGAAAGATTTCTTTGGAAAATTTAAAGTGGAAACAGAGCTGAAAGCTGAGTACCTAAGGTTCGACAATGACTCAATTGGTTTAGTGAATATTATTGGTGATTATAACAGTAATAACAAGAAAATAAATTTCAATGTGACTTCTGAAAATGAGCTCTATAATTTTCTGGCATCAGGAAGTTATAACCTGGCTGATACAACAGGCAAACCATTACTTACCTCTATCAATTTGAATAACACAAAAGTTAATATCCTCAACAAATTTTTAGACAATATTTTTAGTGATATCAATGGTATTGCTACAGGCGAATTAAAAATAAATGGCAATCCGAATAAGCCAGATCTTATTGGCAGAGTTACCCTTCGAAAAGGAAGTCTAATCGTCAATTTCACCAAAGTACAATACTTTGTAGATAGTGCCACTTTTGTATTAAAAGAAGGACTTATTGACTTTGGCAAATTCAATATCAAAGACAAGTTTGGTAATATAGGTTTGGTAAAAGGTAAACTCTATCAGCGCCAGCTTAGAGACCTTAAATTTGACATAGACCTTAGCACCAATAAACTATTGCTAATAGATACTAAGCCCACAGACAACAGTCAATTTTATGGAACTGCCATTGGAAAAGCAACGATGAACATATCAGGACCACAAGAGAATATTCACATTGGAATAACAGGTGAACCCGTTGATAGTTCTCATATTTTCATACCGACTAATTCAACCCGAGAAAGTGCTGATGCAGATTTTATTGTTTTTAAAGAATACGGTACAGAAATGAAAACAGTAAAAATACAAAGTGCTACGAATGTGGTTGTTGATCTTGATCTTACCGCTAATCCCTTAGCCAAGATTGATGTAATACTTGATCCACTTACAGGCGATATTATAAAAGCAATAGGTAATGGTCGTCTAAGGATACACGCAGGAACGGCAGATAACCTAACTATGAATGGTCGGTATGATATACAAAGAGGCAGTTACGATTTCAACTTCCAATCCTTTATTAAAAAGCCATTTATCCTTAGAGAAAATGCCAATAGTTTTATCGAGTGGAATGGTGACCCTTACAATGCTAAGATGTCTATAGAAGCACTTTACATAGCAGAACGTGTAAGGTTAGGCGATCTTGTAGGGGCGCAAAATCTTGGCGGATCAGTACAAGGATATCAAGGTGATGTATATGTTATTGCAGACCTTAATGGCAAATTGACAAAGCCTGACATCAAATTCAAATTAGATTTTCCTGCAGGGTCGCAAGTAAAAAATGATGAGACTTTTAATCAATTTCTTTCAAAGCTAGAAAGGGATGATAATGAGATGCTAAAGCAAGTCACCTACCTGATTGTTTTTGGATCTTTTGCACCTTATGGAGAAGGTCGAAAACTACAGGCTAATCTTGCTACCTTAGGCTATAACACTTTATCTGACCTTTTCTCCAAACAAGTAAACAACGTGGTTAGCAACATCCTCTATAAGTTGACTGGCGATCATAGTTTAAAGTTTGATGTTAGTACCTCATTCTACAGTAGTGGAAATCTTTTCAGTGGGAATGTGACTGCTACAAACTCCATAGACAGACAAAAAGTTAATTTTAAAATTGGCAAAAGCCTGCTCAATAATAAGGTTATTGTAACCTTCGGTGGAGACCTTGACTTTAGAAGCCTTGGTGGCAGTTCCTCTACATCTCAACAACTTGGAAATCTACAATGGTTGCCAGATCTTACTGTAGAAGTCATCTTATCTCAAGATAGAAAAATAAGGGGCATTGTTTTCAGCCGAAACAACCTCGACATTACAGCAGGTGCAGTTGGCCGACTTAGCCGTCAGGGAGCAAGTCTGTCTTACAGAAAAGATTTTGATAGCTTTAGCATATTTAAGAAAAATAAGAAGGCTGATAATAAAAAACCGCTTGTTCCCCCCCCAGCCATTCTCACTAAAAATGAGGATGAGCCATAAATTACTTTTACTGAATTGCTGATTATTTTTACTGCCTCATCTTTTTTAGATATTATGTAAATAATGACAAGATTTTGAAATCAGTTTTAACCCAAATTTTATATTTGATTGGTCTCTATATTACAGAAAATTAAGCGCCTTTCAGCCCAATATTAATTGTGTTATATAATTATTACCAATCACAATTAAAATGTAGTTTGCAAACGATACTATTACACAAATGTTTCTATTATTATGAAGAATTTGTCAAAAGCAGTAATCTCAATTGCGATACCGCAAATAGTTGGCGGCATTTCTGGATTTTTCACTGTTTCGAATGTAACAAGTTGGTACAAAACAGAAGTGATTAAGCCTTCATGGAATCCTCCGGCTTGGGTATTTGGACCTGTTTGGACTTCTTTGTATTTGATGATGGGCATTTCTCTTTTTATTGTTTGGAAAAGTAATACCCCAATCAAACAAAAGTCTGGTGCCATTTGGTATTGGAGTTTACAAATGTTGTTCAATTTTTTCTGGTCAATAATTTTCTTTGATCAACATCAGATTGGTTGGGCATTGGTAGATATAGTTATTCTATGGGTTTCCATTTTGTTCACCATTTTTGCATTTGCACACATTAGCAAACCAGCGGCATGGTTGCTAGTTCCTTATATTTCCTGGGTTACATTTGCCTCCATATTAAATTATACGATTTGGATTTTAAATTAGGTGGTAAAAAATGGAAATTAAAAAAATACCTCCACGTTCTGCGGAGGTATTTTTTCATTTTCAATTAGTTAAGATTACTACTTTATCAGTTTCGCTTTTAGGTTTTCATCCAATGCTTCCAAAAATTCTTCAGTATATAGGTAATCGGTACCATGCTCAACTTTGGGCTTAATAGTGATGGCCAGGTCTTTTGTCATTTTACCACCTTGCACTGTTTCTATACACACCTGCTCCAATGCATGGCAGAAGTTAATAAGTTCCTGGTTATTGTCTAACTTACCTCTGAACTCCAATCCTCTTGTCCATGCAAATATGGAAGCAATTGGATTTGTAGAGGTTGGCTTGCCTTTTTGATGTTCACGGTAGTGGCGGGTCACTGTACCATGTGCAGCTTCTGCTTCCATTGTATTTCCATCTGGCGTTACCAATGTAGAAGTCATTAAACCCAAAGAACCAAATCCTTGCGCTACAGTATCACTTTGTACATCGCCATCATAATTTTTACAAGCCCATACAAAGTTACCATTCCACTTAAGGGCACTTGCTACCATGTCATCGATTAATCTATGTTCGTAAGTGATACCTGCTGCATCATAAGAGGTCTTAAACTCATTCTGGTAAACTTCTTCAAAAATGTCTTTGAAACGGCCATCGTATTTTTTAAGGATCGTGTTTTTAGTAGAAAGGTATAAAGGCCATTTCTTTTGCAAAGCTGTATTAAAACAACTTCTTGCAAAACCATAAATACTTTCATCGGTATTGTACATAGCCAAGGCCACACCATCTCCTTTGAAATTATACACTTCATGTTCAATGGTCTTTCCATCTTCACCTTCGAACTTGATAGTCAGTTTTCCTTTTCCTTTTGTTACAAAATCAGTAGCACGATACTGATCTCCAAATGCGTGACGACCTATACAAATTGGTGCTGTCCAGTTTGGCACAAGGCGAGGTACATTGTTCATCACAATTGGTTCTCTGAACACTGTACCGTCAAGAATATTTCTAATGGTACCGTTCGGCGACTTCCACATTTGCTTCAGTTTAAATTCTTTCACTCTTTCCTCATCAGGAGTAATGGTTGCGCATTTAATTCCTACTCCATATTGTTTGATTGCATTTGCTGCATCTATTGTAACCTGATCATTGGTTTCATCTCTATATTCAATTCCGAGATCATAGTATTTTATGTCTAAGTCTAAATATGGAAGGATCAATTTGTCTTTAATAAATTTCCAGATAATCCGGGTCATTTCATCACCATCAAGTTCAACAACTGGATTTGATACTTTAATTTTGTCAGCCATTACCTTAAGTTTTTATATTATAAATGCAAAATGAGCACAAAAGTAAGCTTTGATTTTTTTTGTGAACCAAAACATTTTACAATTCGTATTTGTAATAGTTAAAATCGAATTCATGAAAAGGTATTTTAAAATTATTCTATTTACAATTTTACCGTTAATCAGTTGCATTGGGTGTATAAAAGAGCAACAAAACATCAATTATTCTCCAGTTGTCATTGATACAACCAATCACAACCCTGATACAACTTCTGGTAAGACGTTTACCTACCTGGCATTGGGCGATTCATACACCATAGGACAAGGGGTGCAACCATCAGAAAGATTTCCTATTCAAACAATAAATCTACTCAAAACCGAATCTTTAAAAATTAGTGACCCTGTCTTTATAGCCACTACCGGATGGACGACTACCAATCTAATGAATGCCATAAACCTTCAAAATCCAGCTAAAACTTTTGATATTGTAACCTTACTAATTGGCGTAAACGATCAATACCAAAGAATGGACACTGGTGGATACCGTATCAGATTTACACAACTTCTCAATACTGCTATAACCTTAGCGTCGAGTAATAAAAAAAGAGTGTTTGTATTAAGCATTCCTGATTATAGCGTGACGCCATTTGTTTCTGCTTCAGATAAGGCACGAGTAAGTATGGAAATTGACCGCTTTAATGGCATTAATAAACAAGTAACAATACAGTATAATATTTCCTATACGGATATTACTCCTTCTACAAGACAAGCTACAACAGATGCTACACTAATAGCAGGTGATGGGCTTCATCCCTCAGGGAAGGAATATGCTAAGTGGGCACAAATGTTAGCCCCAATAATAAAAAAAGAACTCAATTAATGAATAGCCAAACAATATAACTAGCTGCAGTCAACTAAGAAACTTGCAGTATCCACTTTTCGGTTCTCTAACATTTAATTAAATGAATTTGTCGTTTAATTTGCATTAAAAGCTTTTTTTTGCCAAAGCATTGCAATTCCTAAAAGCATTGATATCTAATTAACTTGCCAATTAAATTCCACTTATTTAATGCAGTAAAAATCGTAAGCAAATTGACATTGTTTTCGATTATGATATTGTCTATTCCCCTACAGAATGCTTGGGCTCAACTAACAAATAAAAATGAACGGTCAGTTAGTTTCGACTTGCGCTCTGATACAACCAAACCAGAAAAATATATTCCATTAAAAGACCTTGCAGATGTAATTAAATTATTAGTGAATAAAACAAAAAAGCCAGATCCTGATACGATTATTTCAGGACCTGTATTATCTATTATTCCTGCTATAGGTTATTCTTTACAAACAAAACTTGCAGGTGTAATTTCCGGCAATGTTGCTTTCAGAGCAAATAAAGACTCTAGATTATCAGCTATTTCAGGGAATATTACTTATACCCAAAACAAGCAGTTCTACATTCCTATTCAATCAAATATTTGGACAAAAGGAAACAAGTACAATCTTGTAGGCGACTACAGATTTTATAAATATCCGCAAAGCACATTTGGGCTAGGATCTAACAGCTCTCCAAAAAATGAAGACCCGATGGATTACAAGTTTGCCCGCTTTTATCAGATAGTATATAAAAAAATAAAAGGACCTATATATGCGGGCTTAGGGTATATTATCGATTACAGATGGGATATCTCTCATTCGGGCATAGCCAATGGAGCTATAGCTGACTACGAAAAATATGGTCCAAACGGCAAAAGCATTTCTAGCGGAATAACTCTAAATGCATTGTATGATACAAGAGACAATTTAATCAATGCATCTAAAGGTTTTTATACTGCGATTCAATTAAGAAATAATTTAAAATCACTGGGTAGTAATGACAATTGGCACTCACTCATTATGGATGTCAGAAAGTATATTCACCTCTCAAAAAATTCCCCAAATGTATTGGCATTCTGGTCTTACAATTGGATCATATTAAAAGGGCATCCTCCCTACCTGGATTTGCCAAGTAATGGATGGGATACATATAATTGTACAGGTCGTGGATATATTCAAGGCAGGTTTAGGGGATCTAAGATGATGTACATGGAAACAGAGTACAGATTCAAGTTAGTCCCCAATGGACTATTTGGAGCGGTGGTATTTGCCAACGCAGAAACATTCGCAGCGGAGCAGGCGAGTAGTTTTCAAAAAATACAACCCGGATTTGGTGGTGGTCTTAGAATAAAATTAAAGAAGAGTTCACGAACAAATTTGGGTATTGATTATGGATTTGGCACTCAGGGATCAAAAGGGCTTTTTATCAATGTTGGGGAATATTTTTAGTCAGGCATTCAACTATTTTTTGATTATTAATCAGCCATTACTAACACAAAAGCCGCCCATAAACATGAGCGGCTTTAAAATTTTTACCTAATTTATTTGATTATTCTTTTGAAAGTTTTACCAGTTTTAAAATCTTTCGTTGACTTCCCTGACTTATTTCGGCAAAGTAAACACCAGCATTATAAGTATTTCCTATTTCAAGAATCTGATCGCTAAGTATACTTTGCTTTACTTCCTTAATTCTACCATTGATATCTACTACTTTCATCGTAATACTTTCTTTTATTCTGTCACTTTCAAACTTTAATTTAAAGAAGTTATATGTTGGATTACTTATTACTCTCACATTTAATTCTGCATAAGATTTTACCAAAGGTGCAGTTCTAACTAAAGGCGGTGGAAGACAGTTTGAAGTACAGGTTCCGAGGAAATCGCCATGAGATAAGTGTTCTGCAACTGCGCTGTTATCCACACATATTGAAACACATGGATTTTTGGCACTTCCTGTTTTATGACAAATCTTTACCTTAACAATACTACTATTTCCTGCAAAGCACCTTACATCTTCTGCATGTATACTGCTGGTAACCGTAAAGGTGCACCCTTTTGCATCGGTAACTGTTGCAGTTATAACTGCATTCTGCATTAGTGTTACATTTAAAGAATATCCGGTAACTGACGTAATGCTTGTATTAGATGTAGAAACCGGGTTGCCTAACGATGATCCTGACGATGGACAGGTAGTGTATTGATTGGTGCTTGTATTAGCACCTGGTGTCCATATTTCATCACCTGTACTGTTTATCAAATTACAATTAATAGGACGGTTCATGGTGTATGAAACTTTATAAGGCGGAGTACCTCCCGATGGCTTAACATTAATGTTGGCAGACTGATCTAATGAATAGCCAAAATACAATACAGAGTTGTCATTAGTAATAGTAGCTGTGAGTGCAGCAGGTTGAGTAAGTGTACCTGTTGTTGTTTTAGTGCAACCATTTGCATCGGTTACTGTAAAAGAATAGGCCCCTGCAGTAACTGTAAACGTTCCTACTCCACTATAAGGCGGAGTGCCACCTGTTGCAGCTACTGTTACTGTAGTTGTTCCTCCATTACATACTATTGGTCCTGTTGTCGTTGAAGTTGCCATCAGCACTAAAGGCTGACCCACTGTAATAGTTGTAGCTTTTGAACAACCGTTCGCATCGGTTACGGTATAAGAATAGGTTCCAGCTGTAACGGTAAATGTACCTGTTCCTGAATAAGGAGCAGTACCACCATTAGCAGTTACGGTAACTGTTGCACTTCCGCCATTACATAAAATGGTTGTTGCACTTGAGCTTGCTGTTAAGGCTGTAGGCTGACCTACTATTACTGTAGTCGTTTTCTGACAACCGTTCGCATCGGTTACGGTATAAGAATAGGTTCCAGCTGTAACGGTAAATGTTCCTGTTCC
>JANPHE010000178.1:0-23474 GCA_031424295.1 Segetibacter sp.
ATTTTGGGCGGCATTCCAAACGTCCGGCGGCGTGCCGGGAAATTCACTGTAGACCTAACTAATGAACCTCGACACCCAACTGGCCACGTTCGCAGCTAATTTGGATTCCGTTGATATGAACCAACGTTTGTTGGATGCTGGAAACAAATTGTATTGTACATGGAAAACCAAATGCTGGTATCGACCACCAGCAACTTTGCAAGGGCTTTTTGCTTATGGATTTAAAAGTGGTTTTTGGAATGCAAAAAGCGTTATGGTTCATGCAAGGTCAATGCGATTACATCATTTAATTCCCTTTTTCTTTATTTCTTCTATTTTATTATCAGCCGTTTTTGGGCTGTTGGAATTTGGTATTTTTGGTACAACTTATTTCCTCTCCCTACTTGGTTCTATTGTAAGTCTTCATCTGCTAATTGGTTTACTCTTTGCCATTCGTTCTTTAAAATATGAATATGATGGCGGTAAAATTCTCCTTCCTTTTCTATTCTTTGCCTTTCACTTCTCCTATGGCTGGGGCACACTTCGTGGTTTTCTGAAAGGAAAACGATATTGAACCTTTCCTAATCATTTTTTTCAACAATTCCTTAATAACTAAGTCTGGCTTGTAAGATTTATTATTCCAATAGGTTTTCCCATTGGCTGTTAATACTTTTGCCTTATAAAAACTCGTTTATTTTATTTACTATACTAGCCTTAATCATGAAAATACCTTTTGCACCTCCATTTATTGATGACGACGTAAAAAATGAAGTACTTTCTGCACTGGAAAGTGGTTGGATAACAACTGGTCCTAAGGTAAAGGCCCTGGAGTTAGAGACGGCAAAGTATGCTGGAATAGATCATGTGTTGTGCATTAATTCTGCTACATCTGGTTTACTGCTCATGTTGCATTGGTTGGGCATAGGAAGGGGGGATGAGGTTATTGTTCCGGCTTATACTTATTGTGCTACGGCCTTAGTTGTCATGCATGTTGGTGCTACTCCTGTTATGGTAGATGTAAAAGAAGACTTTAACATTGATCCTGAAAAAGTTCGCCAGGCGATTACCACAAAAACAAAAGCAATTATCCCGGTAGATTTCGCAGGATGGCCTTGTGATTACAACTCTTTGTATGAGGTAATAAACGATAGTTCAACTAAAAATCTATTTATACCAAAAGGACAAGTTCAGGAGATGTTGGGACGAGTAGCCATTGTTGCTGATGCAGCTCATTCATTTGGGGCGGAATACAACAATCGTAAAACAGGAAGCCTTGCAGATATTTCTGTTTTTTCTTACCACGCAGTTAAAAACCTTACAACTGCAGAAGGCGGTGCCATTTGCATAACCATGCCGTCACCATTTGATAATGCAGAAATTTATAAGACATTAAGGCTTTGGAGTCTGAACGGACAAACTAAAGATGCATTTACAAAAAGCCAGGCAGGCGGATGGCGATACGATATTGTTTACCCCGGTTTCAAAATGAACATGCCGGATGTATGTGCGGCCATTGGATTAGCGCAAATAAGAAAGTATGACCATGCTGTTTGGATGGAACGAAAGCGTGTATTTGATTATTTTAATGAACAGTTTTCTATAGAGTCCTGGGCGCTTTTACCGCCTTTTATTGCAGAGAATAACCGCTGTAGCTACCATTTATATCCGTTGAGAATAAAAAATATTACTGAACATCAACGAGATTCGATTATTGAAAACATAACAAATGCGCAAGTAGCTGTAAATGTTCACTTTATACCACTACCTTTGCTAACAGTATTTAGGAAAAGAAATTTCAATATGGAGGATTATCCGGTATCATATAAAAATTATGCTGCAGAGATATCTCTACCTATCTATCCACAGCTAAGTAATAACGATTGTGAATTTATCGTTTCTACAGTGAGAAAAGCAGTGAAAGAAATCTTTGAATAATGGACATAATCAGAGGCATAGATATTTTATTCGCATTGTTAGGTATGGTTTTTTTGCTACCGTTCTTGCTGATTGTTGCTTTATTGATTAAACTCACTTCAAAAGGACCTATTTTTTACCTGCAAAATAGGGTAGGTAAAAATGAAGAAGATTTTAAAGTATTTAAGTTTAGAACGATGAGTACGGGGGCAGATAAAAAAGGGTATCTAACGGTAGGAGGAAAGGATAGTAGGGTAACTAAAGTTGGGTATTATTTGCGAAAATTTAAAATAGATGAACTGCCACAGTTGGTTAATGTTTTGAAAGGTGAAATGAGTTTAGTTGGTCCAAGGCCAGAAGTAAGAAAATATGTTGACTCTTATTCTACTGAACAGAAAAGGGTTTTAGGTGTATTACCTGGGATTACAGACTATGCATCCATTACCTTTAGAAATGAAAACGAGTTGTTGGCAAATGCTTCAGACCCGGAAGAATATTATATCAAAGTGATTATGCCAAAGAAAATAGAATTGAATTTCATTTATATAAAAAATCGTTCAATTAATGAGTATTTTAAAATTATTGTTAAAACACTTAAAACGGCAGTAGAAGGGAAATAGAGGTTTAATAAGGAATATAAAGCAACCTTTATTTTTAGTTTAGCGTCAAGAAATAATTGGTTGGTATTTCATTTAAACTTTAGAATAATAAAAGGTTGGACTGGCATCGAAGAAACAAATAGTAATAAGCATCTACAGCAAAACGTTAGATGTTATCATTAAAAAAAACAAAGGTGAATAACGTAAGGAATTTTTTACTCCAAAATAGAATAGCTCCAAAATGGTTGATTTTTTTGCTTGACTTGTCTATTTGTTGTTTTGCGATTGTTTATGCAAATTACCTACGATTAAATTTCGACATATCTCTTATCCATTTCACAGATATGATTGATGATCTGTTGGCTACAGTTATCATCAACTCTGCACTATTTTACATTTTTCGTACTTATCACGGTATCATAAGGCTTTCAGGCTTTCAAGAAGCATTTAGAAGTATAGCCGCTGTGTTCTATTCATTTTTCATCATGTTGTTGATCAACATAATGTTGAAAATTTCGAACATTGATTATTTTATTCCAACCTCAGTTCTTTTCATTTACTTTTTCATCTCTTCATTTTCTGTATTTGGATATAGACTTTTGATAAAGCACCTTTACAAGATCAGTGTCACCCAGGATGAGAATATTCATATCGTTATATATGGTGCTGAATTGAATGGTTCTGTATTGAAAAAAACGATTGAGCAAACATCTAATAATCGTTATAAAATAGTAGCGTTTATTGATGATGATGAAAATCTATTTGGTAAAACCATTGACAACGTTAAGATTTATTCATTTGCCCAGGTTCAACATGTTATTAAGTCATGGCAAATAAAAATGTTATTTTTTGCCAGGCAGGATTTTGATTTAAATCAGAAAAATAAAATAGTTGACTATTGTCTAGAGCAGAATATTAAAGTAATGAACATTCCTCCAATGAAGGAATGGATTTCAGGACATTTGAACATCAGTCAACTGAAAGAAGTTCAAATTGATGAATTACTAGGTCGCCCACAAATCAATCTAAAGAACGAACATGTATTAAATTTATTAAAGAATAAGAAAGTATTAATTACAGGTGCTGCAGGTAGTATAGGAAGTGAATTGGCAAGGCAAGTAGCTAGTATCAGCCCCTATTCATTAATCATCTGCGACCAAACAGAAACAGGTCTTTATGAATTGGAATATGAATTGCAACAGAAATACCAAATGGGTAATACCCTGAAGGTTTTTTTGGGGGATGTAAAAGATGAAAAGGCTATGAACAATATGTTTGCTCAATATATGCCAAACATTGTGTTTCATGCTGCCGCATACAAACACGTGCCAATGATGGAAAATCATCCATCTGAAGCTATCAGAAACAATGTATTGGGAACAAAAGTATTGGCTGATCTATCGATGTTCTATTCAGTAGAAAGATTTTTATTTGTGTCTACTGACAAGGCTATTAATCCGACCAATGTGATGGGAGCATCCAAGCGCATTGCTGAAATTTATTGTCAGTCCTTACAGAATAGAAAAGATATTCCAGTCATCGATGAAGGAGTTATTCAGTTAACACCAAGAATTTCTAAAACAAAATTTATTACAACTCGTTTTGGCAATGTATTAGGATCAAATGGATCTGTTATTCCACGGTTTCAGGACCAGATAACAAATGGAGGACCGGTTACAGTAACACATCCTGATATCATCAGGTACTTCATGACTATTCCGGAAGCATGCTCACTTGTTTTAGAAGCTGTTACTATGGGAAATGGTGGCGAAGTCTTTCTTTTTGATATGGGTGAACCCATAAAAATATTAGATCTCGCTAAGAAGATGATCAAACTTGCAGGTCTAACACCGGGAAAAGATATAGACATTAAATTTACTGGTCTGCGTCCGGGAGAAAAGCTCTATGAAGAGCTACTGAATAAGCAAGAAGAAGTAATACCTACTCACAATAGAAAAATACTCATTGCTAAAGTGATGGAATATGACTATTCTATGATATCGGCAAGTATTCAAAAGGCGATTAATATTGCTTTTGAAAACAAAGATGAAGAGGTAGTAATGCAAATGAAGCGGATTGTGCCAGAGTTTATTAGCAATAACTCTATCTATGAATCCATAGACGAAGAAATTCAAACTTCTACCTTCACATCTCATGGTTAGTTCTTAAGTTTGCTGTAGAATTTTTCTAAATGTTTAATTTATTTAAGAAGTCGGTAAAGCCTGTGATGCCCGATTTGTCGTTTCTAGGCGTTGACATGCATTCTCATTTACTTCCTGGTATTGATGATGGATTAAAGGAGATTGAACAAAGTGTCGAGTTCATCAAACAGCTTCAGTTACTCGGATACCGTAAGCTAATTTGTACGCCACATGTTTTCTCGGATTTATATCCTAATACTCCGCAAACGATTTTGCCCAAACTAAACTTAGTAAGGAATGCACTCGCTGTTGCTGAAATAAACGTGGAAATTGAAGCTGCTGCGGAGTATATGATTGACCATGAATTTGGGCAATTATTGGCCGTTACAAAAAAGGAAGATCTACTAACTATTTCGGGCAAATATATCTTAGTCGAAATGTCTTATTTATCCCCTTCTCCTAACGTGGAACAAATTATTTTTGAGTTAAGAATGTTAGGACTCACCCCAATATTAGCTCATCCTGAGAGGTATAATTATTATCATGATAAGTTTGAACAATACGAACGATTTAAAGAATTAGGATGTGTATTACAGGTTAATCTTTTATCACTTTCGGGTGGTTATGGGCCAAGTGTACAAAAAGCAGCTGAAAAATTGTTTAAAACTGGACTGGTTGACATGCTCGGTACAGATATGCACCATGAGAGGCACTTGGCCATGTTGCAAAAATTGGCTACCAAAAAAGAATTTTATGATATTGTAAATGGTGCAACATTATTAAATAGTACATTATAAGAAATGGGATATTTTATTGTTTTTTTTGACTAACTGGTATAATCCACTTAAGACTAAATAACCAATGATTTAATTCCATGGTATCTCTTCGAACCATCAGAATGGCTTACTATCCCCGGCTATATATATATCCCTATTCCGACCTCAGGCATTGTAAATAGCAACCTTCTAATCCCATTCAAAAGATACGGTTTTTAACAATGCAGGATGAAGGCTTTCTAAAACGGGACATGTCATAGCAGTTCTTTCTAAAATCGTCCGCTGTTTTTCATCTGCAATTAATGCGTCCGGGAAGGAGAAGTGGACTTTAATCTCTCCAATTCTTCTTGGGTCCGCAATCATGATTTTGGTTATATCTACAGTAGTGCCTTCTAGGTTGAGCTGCATGTCTCTTGCTTTTATTCCCATTACAGTAAGCATACAATTACCCAAAGCCGTAGCTACCAGATCTGTAGGTGAAAATCTTTCTCCGTTTCCATGGTTATCTAATGGTGCATCTGTTTCTATCTCAGAACCACTAATCATGTGTGTTGCTATTGTTCTTAAATTTCCAGTATAAATGATCTGTGAAGTCATGGTTGCTATTTTTGCCCTAAATTTACACGTTACAAATCAAAAGAAGTGAAAAAACTAGTAATGATTATAGCTTGTGTATTATTTGTACACTTTGCATACAGCCAGGGAAAAGATGAGCGTCAACAAAAGAGGGACGAAAAACAAAAGCGTATCAATCAGTTGATAAAACAAGAAGAAGAAGGGGCCATTATTTTTAATAAACAAAGCGTATTTGCTATAAAACTTAATACCGATGGATATGGCGTTTTTTATGAAGTTGGTAAGCAAAAAACAATAAAGACGGCCAGTATTTTTCAATTTGAATTAGGGGAGAGAAAACACCCTAAAGAAGAACGAATTACGCCTGGGCAAGGGCTATTCTTAAGCAATCCTTATGTTTATGGTAAAATAAACAATTTTTATTATTTTAAAGCAGGGTATTTACAACAACGATTAATAGGAGGCAAGGGGAATAAGAATGGCGTAGCTGTATCGGTATTGTATGGTGGAGGAATAACGCTTGGCCTTTTAAAACCATATTATTTAAAAGTACAAGACTTTAATACAGGAGCCATTACAGACATCAAATACGATAACAATGATTCTATTTTTCTTGATCCTTTGGCTATTCGAGGATCTTCGGGCTTTACCATGGGATTTGGAGAAGTTAAACTGAAACCAGGCGCTTTTGGTAAAACTGCATTAAGATTTGATTATGGTCGCTACAACGAAATTGTTAGTGCTTTGGAGGTTGGTATCAATGTAGAATTTTATGCTCAGAAAATACCTCACATGCTTCGCAATAAGGAAAATCAATTGTTCTTTAATGCTTATGCTGCTATTTTGTTTGGAAAAAGAAAATAACATGCTCATTTCCTGATGTGGGTGCTTTATTAATCTAATTCATTTTACATTTTAATATTTTTCATCAATAATTAAACTAATAATTATGTCATTGTTCGATAAACTGAATGCCGCAAAACAAGAAAAATTACAAGCCACATTAAAAGAAGGCGAAGATTTTTTAGCTGCCAACAAAATAAATGAAGGGATTGTTTGTACAGAGAGTGGGTTGCAGTATTTAGTACTTCAAGAGGGAGGTGGCCCCAAGCCTAATGCTACTGATAAAGTAAAATGCCACTACCATGGTACACTTATTAATGGGACTATTTTTGATAGCTCAGTACAACGTGGTCAACCTGCTACCTTTCCGCTAAATATGGTAATTAAAGGGTGGACGGAAGCGCTACAGCTTATGTCCGTAGGTAGTAAATACAGGCTATTTCTTCATCCTTCTTTGGCTTATGGAGATAGGCAGGCCGGAGCTTCTATCCTTCCCAACAGTACACTAATTTTTGATGTAGAGTTATTAGGTATCGAATAATTTAATTAAGAATAATACTTTTTTTTGCTTTTATGAAATTGCAGCCAGTTGAAAATTGTTAACGGCATATGCATTCCTATACCTTTATTTTATAAGATTTTTGAATTGCAAATTTTCTCGTAATTAACATGTATTATTTAAATGCTTGGGAACATGGTTATACATAATCGTTTTGTTGTAATGTCTGAAATTCACCCTTGTGAGTAATGTGCAAATGCACTGTTATTTATCAACAACAACCTATCATTATTCTTATTCTACGGTAGTTTGATGTAATTTTTATGGGTATTGTGTTTCCGCAAAAGTGAAAATGACAATTGCGGAGCAATATTTTTATAATAATTAGTGAACGCTATGGCAAACCGAATAAAGAAAAAATCTGCAGCTCCTAATCCTGACGAACTGACTCCTGACAAAGAGGAAGAGGTGACAGTAAAGGAAATAGTGAAGGATGAACGAACGTTTAAAATAGCCGGAACTATCTGTCTTTTGTTGTCCGTGTTTTTGTTTATCGCCCTCACTTCTTATGCTTTTACATGGCAAGAAGACCAGGACAAAATTCAACAGTTTGGAATAAAAATATTCAGTGTTGATGATGTGGTAGTTAGCAATTTATTGGGAGTACTTGGCGCATATGTTGCAAATGCTTTTATTTTTAAGGGATTTGGTATAGCATCCTTTCTTTTTTGTACTGTATTCTTTGTTTTAGGAATAAATTTATTGTTCTCTAAAAAGGTTTTTTCATTAATAAAAAATCTTCGTTTTGTATTAATTGGGATCGTTGTAATAAGTGTAACCATGGCTTTTGTTTTTCGCAATAGCCAGTTCAGTTTTGGTGGAGCATTTGGAGAATTGATAAGCGAATGGCTTATTAAATGGATTGGTGTAATAGGAACAGGAGCCTTGCTGTTTGTAGCAGGTTTTATAGCCTTTGTTTGGAAATTTAATCCAACCTTTTCACTTCCCGAAAAGAAAAGTTTAAGCACTCCCCAACCAAAAGTGACGATCACGAATGTAGGTGGTAGTGAGGACGAAGATGCAGGAACTACAGAAGAACATCATTTAGTAAACATCGCAGAAGAAAGCAATGAAAATGGCGCTAAATTATTTGTCGAAAAAGATGGGTTGGTTTCTAAAAATAAATTGAAAAATGAGGGTAAAGGTATTGTAGTTATTATGCCTACTGAAGAAATCCTAAGTGAGTATCCACTTCATGATCTGCATTTGGTAGAGAAAGAGGAAGAACCGGTTATTGAAATTGTCAAAGAAGAAATAAATGAGGAAGAACCATTTGATGAAGAAATAGAGGAAGCATCACAGCCAATAATTGAAGCACCTGTTAAGCCACAACCAGTATTAAAAAAGGAAGTGCCAATTGAAGATTTTACGCTGGAAATAAAAGAGTCGCCAATTGATAATTCCCAAATAGAAGCCGAAATAGTTCAAGTTAGAAAGGAGGTTAAGCTTACACCATATGAGCCAACGCTTGATCTTAGGGACTATAAATATCCTACACTTGACCTTTTAGAAACACATGGAAGCGAAAAGATTGTACATGATCCTGTTGAATTGGAAAATAATAAGAATCAGATTATTTCAACGCTAAAGAATTATGATATTGCCATTCAGCGTATCGCTGCCACTGTCGGACCAACAGTTACATTGTATGAGATAGTGCCTGCTCCTGGCGTAAGAATTAGTAGGATTAAAAATCTGGAAGACGATATTGCTTTAAGCCTGGCTGCATTAGGAATCCGTATTATAGCACCTATACCGGGAAAAGGTACAATTGGAATAGAAGTGCCCAATGTACGTAAGACCATTGTAAGCATGAAGGCATTGCTGACTTCTGATAAATTTCAAAGCAACAATTATGCGTTGCCAATTGCAATAGGTAAGAAGATAGACAACGAAAACTTTATCGTTGATCTGGCAACAATGCCACATTTACTTATGGCGGGTGCTACCGGACAAGGAAAGTCTGTTGGATTAAACGCCATATTGGTATCGCTGTTGTATAAAAAACATCCATCGCAATTGAAGTTTGTTTTGGTGGATCCGAAGAAAGTAGAATTGAGTATTTATCGGGCTATTGAAAAACATTTTCTTGCCAAATTGCCCGGAGAAGAGGAGAGTATTATTACTGACACAAAAAAGGTTGTACATACGCTCAATGCGTTGTGTATAGAGATGGATAACAGATACGATTTACTGAAAGAGGCAGGATGTAGGAACATCAAAGAGTACAATGAGAAGTTTGTTGCGCGAAAATTGAATCCGGAAAAAGGCCATCAGTTTTTACCATTTATTGTACTGGTGGTCGATGAGTTTGCTGACTTGATTATGACTGCTGGTAAAGAGGTGGAAATGCCGATTGCCAGATTGGCGCAGCTAGCAAGGGCTATTGGAATTCATCTTATCATTGCTACGCAAAGACCATCGGTTAATATTATTACTGGAACCATCAAGGCTAACTTCCCGGCTAGAATAGCATTTAAAGTTTCCAGTAAGATTGACAGCCGTACCATTCTTGATGCTGGTGGTGCCGAACAATTAATAGGGAAGGGGGATATGCTTATTAGTTACAATGGAGAAATTACCCGTTTGCAATGCGCTTTTGTTGATACACCGGAAGTGGATAGTATAACTGAATTTATTGGTGAACAAAGAGGTTATCCGCAGGCATTTCTGTTGCCCGAATATGTAGATGAAAAAGAGTTGGAAGGCAAAGACTTTGATAGTAGCAGCAGAGATCCATTGTTTGAAGATGCAGCAAGATTAGTAGTCACCAGTCAGATAGGAAGTACTTCGCTTATTCAACGAAGAATGAAGTTGGGCTATAACAGAGCCGGACGACTAATGGACCAATTGGAAGCTGCAGGAATAGTAGGCCCCAATCAGGGAAGTAAGGCAAGAGATGTTCAGGTTAAAAGTGAGATGGAATTAGATGAAATTTTGCAAAGTTTTGTTTAGAATTTATCACCAGAAGAATTATACGCCATGAAACTGATACTTACCGTTGGCATTGGTAGTTTTCTTGGAGGGATGCTTCGGTACATCATTTCTATGGCTGTATCTCAATGGCTTTCAGGTAAGTTTCCATTGGGTACCTTGATTGTAAATATTATAGGGTGTTTTCTCATTGGAGTAGCTTTTGAATGGAGCACTAAAGTAGTTCTGGACAAACAATTGGTATTGCTGCTTACTACGGGAATTTTGGGCGGGTTTACTACTTTTTCTGCTTTCTCTTTTGAAACAGTTAAAATGATTCGTGAAGGCCACTTCGTGAACGCAACAGGTTATGTGTTGGCTTCTGTCTTTATTGGCTTATTGGCTACTTACGCAGGGATAATACTGATAAAATCATTCTAAAGTTATTGAAGAAAACCAATTGACAAATACTCCAAAACAAATTTAATCAACTCACCACTCCATTCCTGGATAAGCTCGTTGCATATATTGTAATTCTGATAAAATAAATCCAAATCCTTCGCTATGCTTGCCTTCTTTTCCTCCTTTTTGCATAAAAACTTTTAGGGGCATGTTTAAGGTAGCTGCTTCAAATACTTTTGAAATGTGAGCCTTCCATTGCATTTCTATCAAACTAAAGTCGGGGATTATTCCATTTTCAATTAATACTTTTTCCGCTAGAGAAAGGTAAAACAACTCTCCGGTATAAGGAAACAATTGGTCAACTGCCATTTCAATTTTTTGCTTGCTCTCACTTGTCCCATCCCCCAACCTTATCACCCATTCACTACTCCATTTTAGATGGTATGAAGCTTCTTTAAAACTTTTTTCCGCAATAGAACTTAATCGGGTATCACAGTTGGTTTTTAATTGCTGCAACTGATAATAATGAAATGTATCAAACAAAAACTGCCGCATAACGGTATCTCCAAAATTTCCATTTGGCATTTCTACAAGTAACGGGTTTTTATATTCTACAGCAGCTCTTAAAAAGGCTAGATCATCTTCACTTCTTCCTTTTCCTTCTAGTTCAGCGGCATATTGATATAGACTTCTTGTCTCGCCAACCAAGTCAAGCGCAATGTTAGTCATAGCCATATCTTGCTCCAAAATTGGTCCATGACCGCACCATTCACTCAAGCGATGTGCGAGTATTAAACTGGAATCTGCCAATTGAAGGACATAATTAAAAACGTGCGCCGCTATTTCATCGGTATATTCAATTGCAGTATTTTTATTTACTTCTGTTTGCAACATAATTACATGTGTTTTATTTCATCAGGAACGTCATAAAAAGTCGGATGGCGATATACTTTATCATTAGCAGGATCAAAAAAAGCTGCTACCTCATCTGGGTTCGAAGCATGAATAAATTTGCTTTCAACCACCCAAATGCTGATGCCTTCCATTCGCCGCGTATAAACATCTCTAGCATTTTCAATGGCCATTTGTGCATCTGAGGCGTGTAGGCTTCCTACGTGCTTATGGTCCAGTCCTTGTTTACTTCTTATGAAAATTTCCCAAAGAGGCCATTCGTGCTTATTCATAAATTGTTGGTTATATTTTTTAGAAGAAATCGATTTTTATTATGCCACCTTTATTTTCTCTTGATTGGCTCTTGTGGCTTGCTTGTCAGCATAAGCCATCGCTGCTTCTCTTACCCATGCACCTTCTTCCCAAGCTTGCACCCTCGCTTTATTGCGGGATTTGTTACACGGTCCATTTCCCTTAACAACATTCCAAAACTCATCCCAATCTATGTCTCCAAAATCGAAACGCCCATGTTCTTCATTCCATTTCAAATCTTTATCTGGAATAGATAAACCAAGATAAGTTGCCTGAGGAACCATCATATCTACAAACCTTTGCCTTAACTCATCATTGCTGAATCTTTTAATTTTCCAACGCATAGATGTTTCTGAATTTGGACTTTCACTATCTTTTGGACCAAACATCATTAGTGTAGGCCACCACCAACGATTAAAAGCATCTTGGGCCATATCTTTTTGTTCTTTAGATCCATTGCACAAAACCATCATGATCTCAAACCCTTGCCGTTGGTGAAAACTTTCTTCTTTACAAACTCTCACCATCGCTCTTGCATAAGGCCCATAGGAGGTACGGCATAGCGGCACTTGATTCATAATGGCAGCACCATCCACCAGCCAACCAATAGCTCCGATATCTGCCCACGATAAAGTAGGGTAGTTAAAGATGCTCGAATATTTAGCTTTGCCAGAATGTAAGTCACTGAACATTTGGTCTCTGGTAGTTCCCAAAGTTTCTGCGGCACTATACAAGTACAATCCATGCCCTGCTTCATCTTGAACTTTTGCCATTAGTATGGCTTTGCGTTTGAGTGATGGGGCACGGGTTATCCAATTGCCTTCGGGCAACATACCTACAATTTCTGAGTGTGCATGTTGGGATATCTGCCTGATCAATGTTTTGCGATAGGCATCTGGCATCCAATCTTTCGGTTCAATCCTTATTTCATTGGCAACCCGGGCTTCAAATTGCGCTTCCATATTGATGTGTAATGATTCCATAATGACGTTTTTATTAGTAACAATTTGCCTTGTGTTTTGTTTTAAAATTCATTTGAGATTACTGGTCAAAATCTACTTCTACTTCATCTGTTAATGGCCTGGACTGACAAGTCAAAATAAATCCGGCTTTTACTTCCTCGGGTTCTAATGAATAGTTGACATCCATTTCAACTTCTCCTTTTACAAGCTTGGCTCTGCAAGTACTACACATACCACCTTTGCAAGAATAAGGGAGGTCCGCACCGTTTTCCAATGCTGCTTCCAAAATAGTTTCTCCGTAATAAGATACATCTATTTGGCTGACTGCACCATCTAGTTTGATGGTTACTTTAGACATTTTATCATGACTTCCTGCTACTGCCTTTCTTTCAATATTTTTATTCCTGCTTTCAGCTGAGGTAAAAAGTTCAAAGTGAATTTTATTAGGGTCAACTTTTGCTTCCGCTAAGGTTTCTCTTACAGCATTGATCATTTCTTCCGGGCCACATAAAAAACATTCGTCTATTTGGTCGGGGGCGATTATTTTATCAAGGATCAATTTAGTTTTCTGCTTGTCTATTCTTCCAAACAATATTTCGGTGTCTCCCTTTTCGCGGCTAAGCACATGGTGAAGACTAAAACGATCAAGGTATTTATTTTTAATGGCTTCTAATTCTTCTTTAAAAATAATGGAGTGCCGCCCCTTATTACCGTATATAAAAGTAACAGTGCTTTGGGGTTCAGCATATAAGACTGTTTTGATGATAGACAATATCGGTGTAATGCCACTGCCTGCGGCGAAGAGCAGGTAGTTTTTCTTATTATCTTTATTCAATTCAGTAAAAAAACGTCCCTGCGGAGGCATCACTTCTAAAAACTCGCCCACTTTGAAATGGGTATTGGCATATCCTGAAAATTTCCCTTCCGGCACTTTTTTTATCGCAACTTTCCATTCACCTTCTATTGGGCTTGAGCAAATAGAATAAGATCGCCTTAGTTCTTCCCCATTGTCCATCCTTTTAAATGTCAGGTATTGACCTTGCTTGTAATTGAATTTTTCTTTTAGTTCTTCTGGAATTTCCAACGATACAGAAACACATTCAGGCGTTTCTCTGGTAATGCTTTTGATTCTGACGGTATGAAATTTGTTCATAATTAGTTCTTCTCTATTCCGTTTAACAGGATGGTGATGATTGAGTTTTCCAATTCTTTGGCTGATATTCCTCTTTGAGGTTTCCACCAGTATTCTATCCACCTAAGGGATGACAACAAAGTAAATACAGCAACCGTAGCATTTACAGGTGCCAACTCTTCTGCGTCTATTCCTGCTTCAATCAAAGTAGTTAACCTGTTCTCGTATAGCCTCCTTAATTCTTTGAATTCAACCAGCTTTTCTTTTGATAAATATTTCCAGTCGTGGTTGGTAACAGATACTTCCGGTCCATTGCTGATCATCATTCTTACATGAAGTCTGATCAGCGATTTCATTTTATCCAGGTACGGCTCATTTGAAAGTTCGAGTTCTTCTAAGTGGGATAGGTAGGTGCAGGCGACATCAAAACAGATTTTTTCAAGAATTTCATCTTTAGATCCAATGTGATAATAAAGACTGGGAGCTTCCATCCCTACTTTCTCAGCCAAATCTCTCATGGATGTGCCACCAAAACCTTTGTCTTTGAATAGTTTAGCAGCTTCCTTTAAAATAAGGTCCAGTTTGTCTGCCTTCTTATTTTTTAGCAAGCTTTCCATACTGGTGAGGTTTTATTTCGTGGTTGATATTGCAATATTACTACAAATTCTAACAAACGTTAGGTAGAAATTTATTTTTTGCATTTTTTTCTGTTCTATCCTAAACAAGCAGGTTTGTATCTTCTTGTAAAGAAAATTATTCAATAGGTTGTCAATGTTTTTCTTTAAAACATAAAATTCTTTACCACCTTTGACTACATTATGAAAAAAGCCTTCGTCTTTGGGTTCATTATAATAGCCACCTTATTTACCCATTCCACATTACAAGCTCAGGCAAAAAATGTAAAGACTGTAACCAGACCTAAATTGGTCATTGGTATAGTAGTAGATCAAATGCGGTGGGACTATCTATATCGCTTTGCAGATCGGTATGGAACAGGCGGCTTTAATCGCTTGTTGAACAAAGGCTTTAGCTGCGAAAATACGCTGGTGCCTTATACACCTACTTATACTGCACCTGGACACACTTGTATATATACCGGCTCTGTACCTGCAATTCATGGAATAATTGGCAACAACTGGTACTCAAGGTCATTAAAAAAATCGTGGTATTGTACCGCAGATTCTACTGTTTTTCCGGTAGGCGGATCTTCGGCCGGAAAAATGTCACCGGCCAATATGTGGACCACAACAGTAACCGATGAATTAAGATTGGCGACCAATTTTCAATCAAAAGTAATTGGCATTGCATTAAAAGATCGGGGCGCTATTTTACCCGCCGGTCATGCAGCCAATGCGGCTTATTGGTTTGATGATTCCACAGGCAATTTTATAAGCAGCTCTTATTATTTTAATGCATTACCCAATTGGGTCAATAACTTTAATAATAAGAAACTGCCTGAAACTTATTTACAAAAAAACTGGAATACACTATTCCCCCTATCAACTTATAAACAAAGCACCGTTGATAAAGAAGATTTTGAGGTATCCAATAGTAAAATGACAAATACTTTTCCGCATATAACCGCAGGAATTGAGAAGAACAAATACAACACGCTGCGAACCACTCCTTACGGTAATACACTCACGATTGACATGGCAAAAGCAGCGATAGAAGGAGAGCGATTGGGTCAGTCGGCGGCAAAATGCGACTTTCTTGCCGTTAGCTTTTCTTCTACAGATTATGTTGGTCATTCCTTTGGGCCTAATTCCATCGAAATTGAAGATACCTACCTGAGATTGGATAAAGAATTTGCAGCTTTTTTTGCTTACCTGGATAAAACGATTGGCGCCGGTCAGTACCTTCTATTTCTAACTGCAGACCATGCAGCTGCCCACGTACCTGTCTTTTTAAAAGAACACAGCGTACCTGCCGGTGCAGCTAAAGATAGCACAATCGAAAACCAATTGAATGCCATGCTTAAGCGCCAGTTTAATCTGGAAAAAGGGGTAGAAAAAGTAACCAATTTTCAGGTGTATCTGAATAGGGAGATTAGTATGAATGAGGTAGAAAATGTGAAGCAGGCCGTAATAAAGGAATTGCTTTCATTTCCATTCGTTTCGATGGCTGTTGATCTGCAACATTTGTCTGGATCCACATTGGTAGAACCAATAAAAAAAATGATGACCAATGGATACAACCAAAAGTTGAGCGGAGATGTACAGTTTGTTTATAAACCTCATTGGTTTGATGGTTCAGATAGAGGCACTACTCATGGATCATGGAATCCTTACGACAGCCACATTCCATTGATTTGGTACGGATGGGGAATAAAAGCCGGGAAAAGCAATAAGGAATGTTACATGACAGATATTGCACCAACACTTTCGGCTTTGCTACATATACAAATGCCGAGCGGTTGCGTTGGTAAAGTGATTACAGAAGTTATGAAGTGAAATAAGCATTTACAATTATTCTTTATAATGTAGGAATACCTCACTTTCTGGATGCAATTGCCTTTCTTGTTCTGCTCAATGTTTCTGGTTTTACCCCGAGGTAAGACGCAATCATGTGCTGCGGCACTCTTTGTACAACGTCAGGATATTTAGCCAGGAGTTTTACATACTTTTCTTCAGCAGTTTCTCTGAACGATCCCATTAGCCTTCTTTGCATGGAAACCATTGAATTTTGGGTAAGTATTCTAAAATATCTTTCCATTTTTGGCACCTTATCCAGCAAGGCATCATTGGCTTCTCTCGTCAGCAACAACAGTTCACTGTCCTCAATCGCATCTATACAAAAACCCGATGGTTCTGCCGTTAGGAAGCTGTACATATCTGTTATCCACCAACCTTCCAATGCAAACTGAACGATATGCTCATTTCCTTTGTCATCGCTTGCCCAAAGCCTTAGCAACCCTTTTGATACAAACGAAACGTATTTGGCTACGTCATCTTGTTGTAACAGGTATTGCCTTTTTTTGAGTTTTTTTTGAATAAAAAATGGAACAATTTCATCTTGTTCCCTAGGCGAAAGATGAACTCTTTGGTTAATAGCAGCAAAAAGAATATCAAACATACATTGATGAAAAGTTTCCCATCAAAAGTAAATTAAAAGTTCGGAAATTGCATTTACAGAAAATGCCCCCGGTTAAAGGAGCATTTTCAAGTGGGGGGTTATTCATCGATTATCTAAACAAGGGTAACTATTTAGACTGAGCAAATTCTAGTCTCATTTCTATGGTAATATCTTTTCCAACAGTGGCTCCACCTGCTTCGGTTAGTGCATTCCACTTTAGATTGTAATCAAACCTGTTAATCTGTGTAGTAGCTTTAAAACCAGCTTTTGTATTGCCATATCCATCTTTTGCTGTTCCACCATACACCACATCAAATTTTACTGTTTTAGAAACGTTTCTGATGGTAAGGTTTCCGGTTAATTCATATTTATTACCAGCTATTTTTTTAAAAGACGTGCTTTTAAAA
Organism: Segetibacter sp.; assembly: GCA_031424295.1. GTDB lineage: Bacteria > Bacteroidota > Bacteroidia > Chitinophagales > Chitinophagaceae > Segetibacter. The sequence goes on from JANPHE010000178.1 coordinate 17,482, forward strand.
GTCATATTAGGGTATTCAGCAGCATTAAAAAAATCATCTCCTTTCAAGTGACCATCACGCATTTCATTGTCTGTATTGATACTGTTAATACCAATAGTAAAATTGACATTGGCATCCGTAAAATCAGGTTTGGTTGTACTAATAGAACCTGAAAAGTCTTTGAATGAACCTTCTACTTCAGAAATGACAAGGTGAGGTACAGAAAACCTTACAGAAGAATGTACTTTGTCAACATTCCAGTTAATCTGCGAAAAAACGCTTGTATAAACAAGACAAACTAAAATCAACAATCCAACTTTTTTCATGATAATTATTTTACACAAAAATAGCCTTAACCTTCAAAAAAATGGTTGAGTTACATTAATAAAAAAAAATGATCTACATCAATTATGGTCGAGGGAATGCTTTTTCAGATATCTCATTTGAATATAGCTTAAGATTGGACAATTGTTTAGAAAGAGTAAGGTAAGGAGAAGAAGTAAAAGCAGTAAAGTTGAGGCAATAGCCAATTAAGCCGAGACTAACTCCTTTATTTTTAAACGGCTTTTTAAGAAATTCTGCAACGATTTTTTGTTTCTAAATCAGCCATCCTTTCACTCGTCGTTTTGTTATTAGTGTTCTTTTAAAATAAAGGATGGCAGGTACCTCCATTTATCTGGCATTGAAGGTTTCGATGCGGTAGCCCTTTAAGAACCTTCAGCTAAATTTAGAAAACACTTTAGGAGAACGAAAAGAAGCGGTGCGCTTGCAAGAGATCCCACGCTGGCAAAAATGCGTATAGCTTCTTGGCGATGTGGCGGACTTTTAGCACAGAAGTTCAATAGAGTTCCTATTGTTGAAACTTAAACAAATGTTTCATAGAAGCACTTCATTCGCCATATTGCCAAACCGATATTAGCAGTTCGTTTTTTTCTCGCTTCTCATGCAGTATCTAATTATCTCCCTCATTTTTTTTAAAATCTGTGATGGTCAACAAAGCATTTATGTGTATGTATTTCTTAATTTATTTACTCAGCAACCGCCTTTGCGAGGGGCACGTTTATAAATTATTTTACTATCTCGTTCTATATAGTCGCCCGCTATTATTGGATATGAATACTTTGGCGCATACGATACAAAATGACTTCTAATAACTATTTTGTCGTTAACTTTCAGGTTATGCAATTCCTGAAATTCATTAGACGTTTCCAGCCCAAAACTAAGAATATAATCTTCACCATTAATCCTGACCATCACACCGAAACCTAATCTTGAGCCTGGCGGAAGAGAAAGATCCGTTACAACAGCCTCCATATTGGTAGAATCCCTAACCGACTTCCTTATTTTAGCAGCACCGGCAACCACTTTTTTACCTGTAGGAGACGCTTCCCATTTTTTGAATTTTATACCATCAGGGGTAACCTCCCATTTTTTCAATTCGGCTTCCCTTTCAGCAGCAGAGGGTGGCTTTGGAGTTAATGTTTTAGCAATTTCATATTTAGATTTGCGATTAGCAAGTAATATTCCGCTTACCACAACCAGCAGTAAGATCAGCGCATAAATAACCTTTTTCATATTTTTTGTATTTTTAATTAATAATCGTGATGTACCACCCAAGAGCAAGGTTATGGATGATCTTCATGACTTTAATTGATTTGGTGAAATAATAAAGTAAAGGTATTTGGCCTCAACTATCGGTAAGATTTTTAGTGGTAAAAAGATGTAAAACAAGTGTAAAACGTTTGTAAATAACCGAAAACTGCGGTGTATTAGATTATTTTGCACACATGAAGCCATTTGTTTTGTTTGGATCTTCAATCATGATAATTCTTATTTTGATTGCTGCTATTGCGTATAACCATAAAAAGATTGAAATTCCTGAGAAGCATATAGAAGTTGTATTACGTGATGTTGGTCACCAGCTTTTGCTTTCTGCCAAAGATTCCTCATCACGGGTGCTGCCGGTTAAGCAATTAAATGAAAATACTTACCAGCTATCTTTTCAAAATGACTTTGGTTTTGTTTCAGATACCCTCATCAATTTGGTTCAGCGAACATTTCAAAAAAACGATCTGGCAAACGATTATATAGTGAATTTGAGGAATTGTAAACAAAATGAAACGGTCCTTGCATTCGAAATAAATAGCCAAAAAGACAATTTAACACCGTGCAGAGGTCGTAAGCTGGAGGTTGGTTGTTATGTTATTGAAATTGAATTTTTGAAAAAAAACAGGTTTACTTTCTTTTGGTGGATGCTATGGATTATTCCTTTGGGTTTGGTTGGTTTTTATGTAAAAAATAGGTTTCGTAAAAAAGAAGAAAAAGCGCCGGTTTTGGATACCAATGATTACATACAACTGGGAAGCTATAAATTTTATGCAGGTAATAATGTGCTTACAAATGACCAAAACCATATCACACTTTCGGAAAAAGAAACAAAAGCACTAACCATATTTGCTGAAAATATAAACCAGGTGGTAGAAAGGGAAAAGCTGATGAAAGAGATATGGGAAGATAATGGCATAGTGGTCATCAGTAGAAATGTAGATGTTTTGGTGTCTAAATTGCGTAAGAAATTAAGCGACGACAACACCATTAAATTTATGAACGTACCCGGCAGGGGATATAAATTTATTATTGAATAGTTGTCAGAATTGAATTGAAAAATTTTTTCTGATACCAGTTACCCATTTTTTATTCCCTTCTAGCTGCACACGTAGGGTTTTGGTGTGAAGACCTCACTAAGACGAATAGATTACCCTGCCGCTGTTGTGCGTTCATCACCAACAGCCGTTTGTTCATTTGGGTTTGCAGGTGATGAACAGCCTACAAAGGCGGAAGCATTGGAAAACTCAACAGAAATATATCATTTCCTTCCACGAAGCAACGCAACTATCAGCAAAATGAATATAGCTCCACCGATTACCCAAACAACAGGATTGGTGTACCAATGAAGACCCCTCTAAGACAAACACATTTGTAATGATATGCAATATAGCATCGAGCAATATTTGTCATAATCATGTTCAAATTTTGACTATTTCATAATTACTTAATTATTTACTGATATCATGAGTAACAAAATGAAAAATAATTTGTCAGGAAGGGATTTCGATGAGCAAAGTTGAATAAAACCTAAGTTTATTTGTTAAAAGCGGCTTTTAATTTTGATACAGCAAGAGCCTGTGCAACTTTAGCTTCCGGAACCACAGCAGCCATTCCAAAAAATTCATGCGTTACACCATCATACATTATATAATCAGTACTTACATTGGCAGCTTTAAATTTATCGCTGAGTAATTTTCCTTCTGTTTGCAAAGGGTCAATTTCAGCACCGATAATTAATGTTGGAGGCATGCCTGATAAATTAGCTTTAACCAAACTAATACGAGGGTCACCTGCTTGTGCATGAGAACTTAAAGCGTTCTTTACAAACCAGTTCATCATCGGTTTGTTTAAAGGTTTTGCTGCTGCATATTTTGTATAACTTTCACTTGAAGTATCGTTATTTGCAATAGGGTATATCAACACTTCAAATAGGGGCATTTTTATTTTTTTGTCTCTTGCCATCATGCTTACATTAGCGGCAAGGTTGCCACCGGCACTTTCACCAACAACTGCAATTTTTGATGTATCGCCTTTCCACGAAGAGGCATTTTTAAGCACCCATTTATAAGCATCAAAACAAGTAGTATGCGCCGCTGGAAATTTATGCTCAGGACCTTTAGGATATTCTACAGAAACCACAATTGCCTTTACCTGTTCGCACAAGCCTTGCGCACTTGCATTGTAAACATTAATATCAGCTATTACCCAGCCACCCCCATGATAGTATACAATAACCGGATAAATAGAGGCAGTATCTTTTGGGGTATAAATTCTTACATGTGTTGTGCCGCCGCTTACTGAAATATTTTTGCCAACCGTATCGCATAATGCCGGAGACATAGCCATATTAAGTTCTTTCATTACAGCCATTACTGCATCTGTTGGTGTGGGTTGCATTCTTGCTTCAGCAGCGGATAGCGTTTCAATAGGCTTACCACCAAGTCTTGCAAGTTGTTCAATTACTACCTGCATTTCAGGTCTCATATCTGAACCCCAGGATGGGGCAGCCTCTTTAGGTTTCAGTGATACATCACTGTTTTCATTTTTAATACTTTTGCTTGTTTCTATTTGTGCTTCATCGTTTGATTTAGGATTGCTATTACAAGAAAGTATTGAAAAAGCAATGCTAAATAAAGCTAAACATTTATAAACGCTGTAAAATTTTAATCGCATGATTAATTGTCTTTAAATTAAGTAATGAATAAAAGAAATGGAGATTGGAATTGATAAATTTGAATTCACTAACGGCTAATAATAATTTTACTAATAACATGCCACCTTGTTTTGCATAGACGATGCTGGAATAATGTTTTAATTAGACAGAAATCGGGAATTTATTTCCACATAGTGAATTTCAGTCAATCCTTATAAGTCCTTGAATTTGCAGAGTGTTTCCAATAGGGTTGTACATTACGAAATAAGGTTGGTATTGTTGGGGCATATGAAAAACTTTCGGTCAAGCAACTCATGAAAAAACCAACGCATGCAACAAGTATACACATCAGCTTGTAATTTCATCGCATACCAGGGACTTTTTTTCATCTGCCAATTCAATACATACATGCCACCAACTGTTTTCAAACTTACTTTTCTTCTTTGGACGAGCAGATAACACCAGACATGCAGTACGATGGATAGATGCGTATATCAATAAACTGGGTTGACTAAATTAGGTATTACTAAGACGACGAACAAGTATTGCCGATGGTCAGGGATTTGAAAAACTTTTCGCCAAGCAAATGATTTGCTGCATTTTTTGTCTTCGCAGGTTCTCCTGCTCGGTGCTTTGCAGGAGTGCTAAGTGAACCAGCGATAGGTAAAAGATAATCGCAAAAGGGTAGGGTAGGTTAATTTCCGACGCACAGTGTTTATGAAAAGGAAAGCATTCTTAGAACACAACAGGGTCTTATACTTGCACACGGGTCTATGCTATGAAGACCCCATTAGTACGAAATTTAGAAAGTTGCGTAACGCTTTTTATAAATAGGATTAAGGGCTTTTCTTGTGTGGTAATTGTATTAAAAGAACAGTCTGCTTACTTGGCATGATATTGGGAATTGAATAAACATTTAACAATAATTATAAAATTTAAAAAAACAATTATGGAAACTAAAACGAAGGTGGCTACCGCCACTAAAATACCTGCTAAAAAGGATGCTGCCAAGCAGTTAGAAGACCTTTTTGAAGACAGTTTAAAAGATATTTATTGGGCAGAAAAGGCGCTGACAAAAGCATTGCCTAAGATGGAAAAAAATGCTACTTCTCCTAAATTGAAAAAAGCGATTGCAGACCATCTTAAACAAACTGTAGAACATGTTGCACGTTTAGAAGATTGTTTTGTATCAATCGGAAAAAAGGCAGTTGCAAAGAAATGTGATGCTATGGAAGGTCTATTAAAAGAAGGTGAAGGTATTATGGAAGAAACAGAACCCGGAGCAGTTAGAGATGCAGGTATTATAGCAGCATCGCAAAAGGTAGAGCATTATGAAATTGCTACTTATGGTACGTTGGCAGCATTTGCAAAAGTTTTAGACCAAAAGGCTGCCCTAAAGAATTTATTAAAAACATTAGAAGAAGAAAAAAAATGTGATGAACTGTTGACTTCTATTGCTGATACAGAATTAAACTCGGCGGCAATTAAGAACTAAACATTATTAGGAGCGATAAAAATCACATTAATACTCCAGATTATCAATATAAAGGTTTCCTTAATTTAAGGTAACCTTTATTAGTTAATCCAAAAAATAATTATTATGAAAAAGAAAATAAACGCACCAATTGTCAGAAGTACAAAAATAGACCAGCTTAACCAGCATATTATCGTTAATGATAATGAAGCTTTAACTACCAATCAGGGATTAAAAATTAATGATAACCAAAATTCATTAAAGGATAGTGAAAGAGGT
>JANPHE010000179.1:0-7214 GCA_031424295.1 Segetibacter sp.
GTAATGTATTTCCAAAAAAATGAGGCTTTTCTACCCATAATACGCCATCGTGTATATTGGCTCCACATACTTCAATACTTAAATGATTGAAATTTTGTAAAACGGATCCCATGTTTTCCTTTCTTGTAGCATTAAGCACATCATGTCGCCATGTAATAGGATTGGTAACTACAGCAACGAAATTTTCGCTTTTCACAAAATCGTCTATAAACCCTTGCTTAAAGGTACGCCAGCTGCAAAAGCAGCCTGTTTGATCTGGTGTTGTACATGGTTGTAATTGATCAAACCATGTAGGCTCAATTGGCATTCCAACAACGTATGAAACTACTAATTGCTTTTGAAGTGGCTTGCCATCAAAAAATTCGCGAAGCAGAAATTTGGCGTGGGTAGAACCTTGACTGTGCGAAGCAATAATTATTGGCTTGCCATGATTGAAATTTTTCAAATAATATTCAAATGCAGTCCTAACGTCTGAGTAAGCCAACATGAAAGCTTTTATTTTATTTACAGTATCCGTAGTAAAGTAAGCATCAAAATTTGCCTGCCGGTATCTTGGAGCATAAACATTTTTGGTAAAATTAAAAATACTAGCCTGGTAAAGTATACTACTGTAATCAGTTTTTGCATTGATCTCTTTTTGTAGAATAGGTGCATTCCAACCATAGGGTTTTGAAAGGTCAGTATAAGTAGTAGGATAAATAAAAAAAACGTCTACCGTTGTATCAAATAGTTGATTCTTTCTTAAAAATTTTGGTACACTATCAGAAAGATCTTTTTTAGAAGGATGTGCTGCCCAAAAATCTAAAGAGGAATAATCAGGTGATAACGAAACGTCATTGCTTGACCCATGCTCGTAATCAGAAATGTGGTTTTTCCAGGATGGTGCACAGCTGCAAAAGAAAAGAATAAATAATATTAATCCAATATGCGCCCTCTGAAAATAAAAAGTACCATTCATTTACAAAAAAATTTGAGATATACTGGACAAATATCATAAATGAATGGTTTGGAGAAAGTTAAATCCAAAACAAAAACAAGCATCCATTTTTTAATTATTTGTATGTGGCAATTTTTCAACAGGACATCCCAATTCTTAGGCAAAAAAATAATCAATTTGCAAATTGATTGGTTGATATAAATGCGGAATTGCTTTCAAACTTCAGATATCCTCCTTTTTAATAAAAATTTGAATGGCTGCCAAATGCACACTAAAATTTAATCTATAAATCGAATGTTTAAATATGTTTCTCATTAAACTAAACTCTTAAAAAATGATAAGACACTACAGTTAAAATCATATTCAATAACGAAAAGCACTTTGTGATTTTACAACAAATTGCTTTTATATCCTTAAAACATTTGAACAGAAAGTGATTGGCTATCATTCTAACCTGTCATCTATTTTCATAAACAAAATTAAAAAATCTGAGGTGGCAACGCAAGATGCTTGATGACTGAATTAAATTTATGTAGGCAATTTAATTGATTTTATTTTTGATATCAGAATGTAGATCAATTTAAAGCTCCATTTGATTTTTTTTCACTTAAGTCTTGCATATTTGCTGAAATACTACTATTGATATAAACGTCCCTTTTTCTAATTAATGGTGCCCCGCACGGGTTAGAAATGGTAACTAAAACCTGACCACTGGAATTGCCCCAATTTACAATTATTGATGAGGTACCTTGACCTGAAACAATTGTTGCATCAAAAGGGACTGACCAACTATAACTGCTTGCAAATGCTTCCAAGACTCTATATTTTATCCCAATTTGCCCTGCATTTACATTAGCTGGTCCCCAAAATTTCATAGGCTTTGAAAGTGGGCCAACCACATTGAATAAGGAACTTAGCGAATTGCACCCATTCTTACGTATTCCATTTACAACATATCCCCCTGCAATTGTTGGCGTATAAAGTGAATCAACTTTTGGTCCCTTAGAAAATTTGTTAACCGTATTTCCGAACAATTCAGGAACAAATACATTTTCTTTAGCATCAACAAAAAGACCAAATCCTACACTAACTTTGTCTAGTACGGAAGGGCCGCCGAATGCGTTTCCGCCTGCTATAGTCACTCCATAAGGAGCACCTTGAACCCATTTTTGAACACGATAATTGTTTTGATCACGGACAAAAATACTACCATCAGCAGATACGCTTAAAGCTGTGGTAAAATCAAATTGGTTAGCTGCAGATCCCCTACCATTTCCACCAGCTACCAATATTCCTGAAGCTGCGCCAGAAGGCCATTTCATTACCCTATTGTTATGATAATCAATAACGTAAACGTTCCCTGAATCATCCACATCAACATCCATTGTCTCAATGAGTTGATCGGATGCGGAACCAGCTCCATTACCTCCGGCAACTGTAACTCCTGAAGTATCTCCCGGCGCCCACTTTTGAACTCGATGATTCCATCTATCTGCTATGTATAGACTGCCCGCTTTATCCAAACAAATGTTCAGATTGCCACTTAATTGGTTGGCATTACTACCTTCTCCATTACCTCCGGCAACTACTACTCCACTTGTCGCACCTGGCGACCATTTTGTTACTCTATCACATATAGCGTCCGACACATAAACATTTCCTGATTTGTCTACTGCTATCCCTTTAGGAGAACCAAATTGATTAAGAGCACATCCTTTGCCGTTTTCGCCAGCAACGGTAATGCCAGTAGTCGCACCGGGTGCCCATTTCTGAACACGATGCCTGTTGCCATCTACAACGTAAATATTGCCTATAGAATCTGCAAACACATCCTCTGGACCACTTAAAGAAGAAGCAATAGTTGTTCCTCCCCCGGCAACGACTGTTGCAAGTGGCTTTCTTTTAACCTTTACCATTTGAACTGTAGATCCTAAGGTCCATTTCAAAGTATCGAAATTAAATCCAGAAATATTTGCCGTTAATGGGCTTAAAAGACATGGCATACCTGAGATGTTGATAGGGCATTGTGAATTTAAACTGTTCAATAAAAACATCAATAAGATAGATAACATCGATTTGTTTATTGAAGAGTTAGGCATAAAAATCTTTTTCTAAAGTTACAGAACCTAATTCTATCTCAATATTAATTTTTTAGCAATTAACAATAGAAGACAAAAAAAGTATACTAGTTTTTTATTAATAAGAATCGTGTTGGAAATAACTATTTTTAGGATTAAAAGTTATTTAATTGTTGAAAAATAATAGGTCCCCCTTCAGTGTCCTATACAAATTATATTAAAAAATTAGTTGAACCCATAAACATTTAAACATATAAAAGAGATATTATCTTATGAAGCCAGGAAATTAAAATGTTTTGGTTACGTTTTAGTTGGTCAATAAATTAATTACATTTTTTAGGCAGCGAAGTTAGTAATCATACCATCTAAGGTGAATAATATCAGATGTATTGTGTAGGTTTCAAAATCACAATAGTCCTTTTACCTTTTTAATTATTGAATTCCATTTCTAATACACAATGCTATTGAGAAATTTTATTTTACCACTCGTTTTACTCCTCCTATGTTTCGAGATAACGATTGGGCAAACATTTACCAACAATATCGGAGGGGCTGTTCCATCCAATAATGTTGAAATATGTTTTCCTGTTACTGTTTCTGGAGTTGGTGTAATTAATTCAACAAGTTTTGGTTTGGAGAAAGTTACCATCAACATCAATCATTTAAATGTCGGTGACCTCGAAGTAGTATTAAAGTCTCCCGGTGGCACTCGAATACCTTTGGTAACAAGAAGAGGATTGGGAGGTGATAATTTTATAAATACCTGCTTTACTTCAAATGCATCAACTTCGATAACTGCAGGAGTTGCACCATTTACAGGAAATTTTTTCCCTGAAACAGGATTAGGCTTAGTGAACAATGGTCAAAACGCTGATGGTGTTTGGAATCTTTGTATAAAAGATGTTTTTAACAGTGCTATTGCCGGTACATTATTAAACTATAGTATCACTTTTAGCAACAATCCTGCACCACCAATAAATCCTCCAACTGTTCAAGACTGTCCTGGCGCAATTGCCATTTGTAGGCCCATTTATACAGAAACCGTTTCTTATGTAGGAATAGGAAATGTATCGAATGAAATAAGGGCACCATTAACTTGCCTTGGTACCGAAAGAAACTCAGTTTGGTACACATTTACTGCTCAAACTGCTGGGATTGTTAGTTTTTTAATTACGCCTAATGTTTCTTCCGAAGATTATGATTGGGCGGTTTTCAACCTTTCGAATGCAAAGTGTAGTGAAATATTTACCAATGCCGCTCTTACCGTGCGTTGCAATTTTTCCGGACAGTCAGGACCAACAGGACCTTCGGGGCAAGCCGGTGGACAATATTCTCCTACACTACCCGTACTTGCAGGTCAGACTTTTGCAATCATTGTTAGCCATTTTACTAATACAAGCAATGGATATACCATTGACTTTAGTGCATCAACCGCACTGGTTTTCGATACATCAAAAGCCTCTATTACTTCTGCCATACCCCAGAATAAATGCGGCACTAACCAAATAAATATCGGGCTTTCAGAAAACGTCACATGTAGTTCTATTAAACTATCAGACATTTCAGTTACTGGTCCAGGTGGTCCATATACGATAGCGGGTTTTAATTCCCCAAATTGTTTGGTTAATTCATCATACACCAAGTCTTTGTCTATCAATGTAAGCCCAGCCATGACAACGCCAGGTTCTTATCAGGTTTGTATAAACCCATCGGCAGGTTCTCTAACCGATTTATGTGGAAATACCGGAGTATCAAATTGTGTTTCTTTTACTATCGATACTACTATCATCCCGGTGTTTAATCCAATCCCAACTTTTTGTCAAGGCAATATTTCTCCTGTCCTGCCTTCCACATCTGCAAACCTTGTTTCAGGATCGTGGACACCTAATACAATCAGCAATGTATCTAGTGGTATTTATACTTTTAATGCCAATGCTACATTTTGTCCATTTCCACTACCATTGTCTGTGACAGTTTACCCTAAACCTGTGCTGGGAAATGATAAAACGATTCCCATTTGTTCTTTACAAACGTTAAACCTATCTAATCAATATGACACCACTAGTAGAATAGTAAGATGGACTTTAGGCGGATCTTCTATACCAGATTCTACTGCTGTTTCTGCAGGTGGCGTTTACCAAATTGTTGTAATTGACAGTAATACATGTAGAGACACTGCATTGTTAAATGTTGTAATTAAACCAAACACATACGATACAACCAATGCTGTCACATGCCAATATCAATTGCCTTATTTATGGAATGGCAATAGCTATTCAACAGCAGGACAATTCATAGATACCATCCCAAATGCTCCAGGGTGCGATTCCATTAGGACATTAAATTTAAAAATTGGTACAAAATCTTATAGTACAACTGCAATAAAAATATGTCAATCTCAATTGCCCTTCACATGGAATTCTAAAGTTTATACTGCCGCCGGTATTTACAAAGACTCTATTCCAAACATTATTGGATGCGATTCTGTGTTGACTTTAAACTTAAGTGTAGGCTCAGAAATTCGAGACACTTCAAATGTCTCAATTTGCCAGCTTCAACTCCCTTATTTGTGGTATGGAAATAATTATTCCGGCGCAGGAACCTACTATGATACTATAACAAATGCTTCAGGCTGCGACTCTTTTCTTGTCCTGATATTGAAAATTCAATCTGATATCAAAGATTCATCAACACTGGTACTGTGCCAGGATTTGTTGCCATTTACATGGCAAGGGGTAAATATAGTTGCCTCGGGAGTATATAAAGATACCTTAAAAACTGTTTTTGGCTGTGATTCTATTCTAATCCTTAATCTTATTGTTTTGTCTAATAGTTCTAGTAATAATATTATTTCAATTTGTCAGAAACAGTTGCCTTTTTTGTGGAATGGAAATATGCTATACTCATCAGGTTCTTATAAAGACACCATATTAAATGTAGCAGGCTGCGATTCAATTATGAATCTAACCCTAACAATAAAACCAAATTCAGCAAGTACCACAAATGTTTCTATCTGTTCAAAGCAACTCCCCTATTTGTGGATTGGAAATAGTTATACAAGTGGCGGTATTTATAAAGATACAATACCCAATATAGCAGGATGCGATTCTGTGATTACCTTGAATTTAATTGCAAAAGCAAGTACCTCATCAACCACTAATGCAATTGTTTGCAGCAATAAACTTCCGTATTTCTGGAATGGTAAGAATTACTCAATATCGGGAATTTATAAAGACTCCATCCCAAATGCAGCCGGATGCGATTCCATAATGACCTTGAACCTTTCTGTTAAGCAAATTTCCTTTAGTAATACCAACATAAGTATTTGTTCAAAGCAATTGCCATATAGTTGGAATGGCAATATTTATACCTCCGCAGGTAGTTATAATGACACGCTGCCAAATGCATCAGGTTGCGATTCAATGCTAACATTAAACCTTATTGTCAAACAAAACACATTAAGCAATACAATTGTTACCATTTGCAATAAACAACTACCATTCTTTTGGAATGGAAACAATTACAATGTGGCTGGAACATACAAAGATACTTTGCCAAATGCAGCAGGGTGCGATTCTATACTTACACTCAATTTATCGATTAAAGGAAATTCAACAAGTACCACTAATGTTTCTATCTGTTCAAAACAACTCCCCTATTTGTGGAATGGAAATAGTTATAACAGTGGCGGTATTTATAAAGATACAATACCCAATGTAGCTGGATGCGATTCTATGATTACCTTAAATTTAATTGTAAAAGCGAATACTGCATCAACCTCAAATGCAATTATTTGCAGCAATAAACTACCTTATGCCTGGAATGGAAAAAATTACTCTACATCAGGTAGTTATAAAGACACTATCCCAAATGCAGCCAGATGCGATTCCATAATGACCTTGAACCTTTCTGTTAAGCAAATTTCTTTTAGTACTACCAACATAAGTATTTGTTCAAAGCAATTGCCTTATAGTTGGAATGGCAATATTTATACTTCCGCAGGTAGTTATAAAGATACGCTGCCAAATGCTTCAGGTTGCGATTCAATGCTAACATTAAACCTTATTCTCAAACAAAATTCATTCAGCAATACAATTGTTACCATTTGCTCAAAACAACTACCATTCTTTTGGAATGGAAACAATTACAATGTGGCTGGAACATACAAAGATACTTTGCCAAATGCAGCAGGGTGCGAT
>JANPHE010000180.1:0-1736 GCA_031424295.1 Segetibacter sp.
AAAGAAATTAAATTAGAAAGTGTTACGTTCCAGTTGTAATGAAATGTTCTGCTGCCTCCAGAATTGGTAAAAGTTGCAGAAGTCATTTGATTGCCAGCTGGGTTGAGCAATTGAATAATCGCAACGGAGCCGTCTATCCAATCTCTAAACCAGGTTCTTGTATAGATGGTATTACCTGGGTTAAATGATTTATCAAAATACAACGACACTGTTTGGTCGCAATTACTGGTATAATTACCAGGTGATGCATTGTGTGTTTCTATGGCCACCACCGAAGGTTCATTGTATGGTTTTTGGTTATTCCAAAACGATGGTAAAATATTGTTGCAGGAACCATTAAAAGGTTCACGCAAAGAGCCTTGATCCCATAGACCATTGTTGTAAAAATAATTGTTGATGTACACACCAAAATGCAAATGTGGCCCTGTACTTCTACCAGAACTAGCCATGTAGCCAATGTATGCCCCGGCGCTCACCCGCTGTCCTATTGTTCTTGGAATAACCGAGCCTGACTTTAAATGTAAGTAAGTGGTAACCGTCGAATCGTCGTGCATTAAAGCAATCCAGTTGCCCCAGGTAGGGCCAGTAAAACCATTAAGCGAACAGTTATTGTCTGTATTTCCATCATCGCCACCCACAATAATACCGCTCGCAGCAGCCACTACCGATATTGATTGGTCGTTCATCATTTTCCAGCCATAGGGCATTGCTGCAATATCAAGTCCGTTATGTCCATCGTAGTTGCGTGTGCCACAATTATAATCCAGTCGTCCAGATACATAATTATCGTTCGCATCCCTTACTTCGGGCGCTGGATCCAAATCTACATAATTGGTAATTTGATAATTCGTAAAATTTGATATATTATTCGGTCGCAGCGGCCAATCTAACTTTACCGAAGGCGTTGGAAAACGTTGTGCTTGATGACTGGCATCTACTTCCACAGCTGTAGCACTAAGCGACTTGATGTTACTCCTAATTTGCAAAAGATAAGGTTGGGAATTTTGATGGGTAACATTACAGCCTTGTTCTTTATTTGAGTCTTGGGCATAAGCCTGACCTTGTTGGAATAAACATGCTAATGCAACGATTGTTCTTATAATCTTAAGCCGGATTTTGGCATAATTATGTTGAATAGGCATTTCAATTATTTTTTCTTTTTAATGTATCTACCTGCTTTTGCAAATCAATAATGTACAACGTAAGCTCTTCAATTTTCTCCATCATTTTCTTTTGCATGTCGCCAACTTCAATACCATTTTTTTCTACTTCTTTTGCCGAAGGAATATTGGGAAGATGATTGTTTTTTGCTATAAATTTTTCTACATCAGACAACGATTTCAATTTGTACTTTTTATCAAAAACATAATCGGGCCATCCGCTGCTTACCAGTTTTACTTTTAATTCTTCGCAAATAATTTTACCAGTGACTGTAAGTTTGTAGGCAGATGCGGCTGGAATTATGTTGCCAATAGCTACTTGCCCGGTAGCATCTAAACGAAGATTGCCATCGTTTACACCAATATACAATCCAGCATTCGATTGTGTTATAAAAGTTTTAAAAACACCATTCTGGTAAAAATTCATAGATGGATCAGCACCGCTAAGCTTTAATGCTTCTCCTCCTTTGTTTATGGTAGTTCTTGCTCCTACTGCTAATTCTCCCCCATCATTTTGCAGGGAAAGTGTAGATGGTGTTGAATAATTATTTCTTACCATTATCTCATTGTTATCTA
>JANPHE010000181.1:0-36705 GCA_031424295.1 Segetibacter sp.
TATGAATTTTATCTAGTAACCGGTCTAATTCTTTTTGCTTATTTAGCTTACTGATATTGTATTTGTCTTCAATGGTTAAATCTTGCTGTTTATAAAACACATTGTCAACAAAAAGTGCAGCAGGTTTGTAAACTATAAAAAGAATAAATGCTATTGCAGGAACAGCAATAATTAGAATAGTAAAAGTGTTGTTGGTTAGCGATTCCGGATACAGCATTATTCCAATTAACATACCCGCTAATCCTCCGCCAAGATGGGTATCGTGTCCTATATTATCGGTTCTTGATCTGATACCATAAATAGAGATGATTACATAAGCCAAACCGAACAACCATCCGGGAATAGCGGGCAGAATAAAAATACTTATACTCATGCTAGGTGTGATGGCAATAGCTGAAAAAACTACACCCATAATGGCTCCCGATGCGCCAACAGAACTATAGCCACCATCGTATCTATGAACAAACAATGCCAGCATATTGCCGCCAATCAATGCTGCAGAATATACCAAAAGAAACTGTGGTGTCCCTATCTGCGCTTCAATGCTGCTTCCAAATGTCCACAGGACAAATACATTGAATAACAGATGCATCCAATTGACATGCAGAAAACCTGAAGTAATCAACCTTTTATAATCCTTCTGCAGTTGAATGGCATCTATTTTGAATTGGTACCTTTCAAGAAAAAAACTGTCCTTAAACCCTTTGTACGAAACAAAAAGATTAATTACCACAAGCAAAATACTGGTATGTAATGAAAGCATAACTGGTTTTACAACCCAATTATAGTGAAATAATCAGAAATTTAAGCATGATTTGAAATTGTGTCGTATTACTTCGCGTATAACCATCATTTTTTTGATTGCTTGTTTGGTACTTTTGCCACATGAAACGGAAAAGGATAGTTATTAATAACCTGGTAATGGAAAAATATGCAGCGGAAGGCAAATCGCTTGCCAGGCTAGATGGCAAAGTGATTTTTGTTGAAAATACAATTCCGGGTGATGAAGTAGATGTTCTTCTGAAAAAAAATAAGAAAGACTGGGCAGAAGGAATAGCCATACACTTTCATTCATACAGTAAATTAAGGGTTGATCCTTTTTGTCAGCACTTTGGCGTTTGTGGTGGATGTCAGTGGCAAATGTTGCCCTACGAAAAACAACTGGAATATAAGCAACAGCAAGTAACCGATAACCTGCAAAGAATAGGACATCTTGAACTTCCGCCTATTATGCCCATTATCGGTGCAGATCAAACTACTCGGTACAGAAACAAAATGGAGTACACTTTTGCAAACAAACGTTTTTTACTTGCCGAAGAGTTGCACAACCCTGAAATAACTTCAGAACAGAATGTGGCGGGTTTTCATGCCCGCGGATATTTTGACAAAGTTGTTCCGATAGTTGAATGCCACCTGCAAGAAGAGCCTACCAATGCCATCCGCCTGGGCGTGTGGGATTATGCAAAGCAAAACGGTCTTTCGCACTATGATATCAGAAACCATACGGGTTATTTGCGAAACTTACTCATTCGAATAGCTACTACCGGGGAGATAATGGTCAATCTTGTTGTGGGCTACGATGAAGAAGAAATAATAAATAATTTATTAGAACATATCAGTCAACAATTCCCACAAATCACTACATTACTCTATACTGTTAACACCAAGTGGAATGACAGTATTTTTGATTTGGAGCCAAAGGTTTATACAGGAAAAGGATATATAACAGAGAACCTTGAGCATTTTAGTTTTAAAATTTCTCCAAAATCATTTTTTCAAACCAATACCCGTCAGGGAGAAAAACTGTACCGGATAACCAGGGATTTTGCCGAATTAACCGGCAACGAAATCGTTTATGATTTGTATTGTGGCACGGGTAGTATCGGCATTTTTGTTAGCCAGAAAGCTAAGAAAATTGTAGGCGTAGAGGTAATAGATGATGCTGTGAAGGACGCAAGAGAAAATGCGTTATTGAACAATCTGACAAACACAGCGTTTTTTACAGGTGATGTAACTGGTATTTGTGACGATGTATTTTTTGCTGAACACGGCAAACCGGATGTGATTATCACTGATCCCCCTCGTGCAGGTATGCATGAGAAATTGGTAAAAAAACTGTTGGAAATAGCCGCACCTTTAGTTGTATATGTAAGTTGTAATCCGGCTACACAAGCCAGAGATTTGGCTATTCTTGGGCAAAAATATGATGTGATCAAAATACAACCAGTTGATATGTTTCCTCACACATTGCATATTGAAAATGTAGTACAATTAAAACTCCGCTAACTTTAGCGGCAAACTTTATGAAAGTTGGCAAAGCATTATGACTGAATTCAGACCCGGCCGTTTCGAAATATTACCGGTAGTAGTTAAAAACCTACTCATTATTAATGTCCTGTTTTTTCTGGCGCAAACATCGTTTAAAGCCACGGGAATGGTCAATCTTGATAACCTGTTAGGGCTACATCACGTAAAATCGCCCTTGTTTCAACCTTGGCAAATTGTAACGCACCTGTTTTTGCATGGTGGCATTGGACATCTTTTTGCCAATATGTTTGGTTTGTGGATGTTCGGCTCAGTACTCGAAAACTTATGGGGGCCCAAACGCTTCCTTACCTTCTTTTTTCTTTGTGGATTTGGCGCAGCTATCTTGCAGATAGTTTCTCTTTGGTTTCAACACTACGATCTGCTACATCAATATGTAGCACTAAAAGCAAATCCAACGCCAGAAGCGATTTCCATATTTTTTCAAAATTTCGGTCTTGGAGCACAACCTGAAGCAATGAATGTCTTGAATAGTTATCAAGCAAATCCTGACAATCGTATGTTGGCAAACGAATTGGTTAACTTTATTACTAGCTACACCAATATGGCCATTAGTTATCCCACAATAGGAGCTAGTGGGGCTGTTTTTGGCATTTTGGCTGCATTTGTTTACCTGTTTCCCAATACTGATATATACCTTTATTTTTTATTTCCAATAAAGGCAAAATGGATTGGTTTGGCTTATTTTGGATATGAGATATTTTCCGCCTTACAAAATGCCCCGGGAGACAATATAGCTCATTGGGCACATTTGGGAGGAGGATTGGTTGGTTTTCTATTAGTAATAACCTGGAATAAAACCAACCGAAAAAAATTTTATTAAACCGGAAGAATAGTTTTTAAATTTGATTAGAATGAATTTGTTGCAAAGAAATAGTCGTAGAAGAGCAGTGATTGGAAAGGATGGTAGCACTCTTTTCTTTCTAATAATTTTCAATGTCATTCTTTATGTTATTCTTACATTCATCGATGTATTGTTTTTGTTGAACAATAGCACCGAGGAAGTTTTTAAGGCGCAAATATTGAGTTGGTTTTCTTTAGCTGCGCAACCTACTGTTTTTTCCACAAGACCATGGACATTGCTCACTTTCATGTTTACGCATTTCGGGTTTTGGGATTTATTTAGTGCAATGGCATGGCTATTTGGTTTTGGGTTTATTATGAAAGAATTGACGGGTAATAAATTATTGGGTCCAGTTTATTTATATGGCGGTTTTATTGGTGGAATAGTCTTTTTGCTAACCGTTAACTTAGTGCCTTCCATTAGTGCTAACGTTAACAGCGTCTACCCGCTTATTGGAAGTGGCCCAGCCACCATGGCACTTGCAGTAGCTGTTACCACTCTTTCACCTGACTATAGGATTTTTCCCATGATCAAATTGCCTTTGTGGGCAGTTACAATCATATTTGCTATTATAAAAATTGGGTCTATAGGATATGGCAATATTGGTCACATTGCCGCTACTATAGGTGGCGGGCTTATGGGTTATATTTTTATCTGGCAGTTAAACTTGGGAAATGACATAGGGCAATGGATGCACGATTTGGTTAATTGGATTAATAACCTCTTTAATCCCGAAAAAAAACAAAATTCAATATCAAATAAGGACAGGTTGTACTATAAAACAAGCGCTGCTCCATTCGAGAAGAAGCCCCATATAACTCAAAAGCGGGTAGATGAATTACTAGATAAAATTAATATGCACGGCTACGAGACTCTGACTGCAGAAGAGAAAGCGTTTTTGAAAAAAGCTAGCCGGGAGGGTCTTTAATTGATGAAGAAAATTACTTACAAAACCTTTATCTATTTTTCTATAGCTCTGGCAACAGCTTACTTATTGAGTTGCTTAACCCCTTATATCAGTCCTGTAGATTGTTGGATTCTTGCTTATTTAGATTTGGGGTTCCCCTTTCTTGCCTTTGCTTTAATAATTTTCATTATCAGCTGGTTTTTTATCAAGAAGGGAAATGCAGTCCTTTTACTTTTTATCTTTTTAATTGGGTACAAAAATCTGAAAGCAACAATCGGTATTCATTTTATCCAATCGAGTGATAAAACCGCAAGACCGGCCATAAAAATTATGACCTGGAATGTAAAAGGTTTTGACAACCCTGCTATTTACCTGGAAGCGCCAACTGCACTTAGAAGGCGTATGTTTAACTACATTAAGGCACAAAATGCAACTATTTTATGCTTACAGGAGTTTACAGAACATGATGGACCGGGTATGTTCTCAAACACTCAAGAATTAATTAAACTTGGCTATAAATACTTTTATCGTACAGATGATGTAACCCGATTATATCCTTATGGTAGAATAATAGGATGCTCAGCAATATTTTCGAAAATCCCAATACAAAGAAGCGGCAAAACGGTATTGGGGGATTCCTCGTTTCCCGAACACTTAGGCTTTGTAGATGTAATGTTGGAAAACAAACCGATTAGAATATTTACAGGTCACTTTAAATCATATAATTTTCATGCTTACTTTCTAGATTCCATCGATATTGTTCCCTTTCACTCCGATAAAGCATTTGTTTACAAAGCCTCTGCTGTTGAAAAAATAAAGGTTTTTACCCAAGATCACGCAAAACAAGCTGCGATAGCAAAAATCCAAATGAACAACTGTAAAATTCCTTATTTATTTGGTGGAGATTTGAATGCTGTTCCAACTTCCTATGCATATCATTCACTTTCTGAAGGATTGCAAGATGCATTTATTGAAAAGGGGAAAGGACTAGGCGCAACTATGGACAGCATGCCTATAACATTAAGGATTGACTATTTATTATTGAATAAGGCTATTTCTATCAACAGTTTTAAAAAAGATACTGTACACCTTTCAGATCATTTTCCACAGCTGATAGACATTTCGTGGAAGGAATAATATCTTGATTAAATCTCCTTATTAAACAATTATCTTTACAACATGGCTATAAGGGGGAGACTAAGATTATACTTCAAGCGTTTTTGTATCTCTATTAACGCCGTTATTTCTATCCTATTTTTTATTGCATGTTTAGCACCATACATTACCACAAGTGATTGGCCTTCTCTTGGTTTCTTTGGATTAGCATTTCCTTATCTGGCAACTTTCTTATTGCTATTTATCTTTTTTTGGCTCATTCTCAATGCAAAATGGTCCATATTGTCCATAGTGACCCTACTCATTGGGTGGAAACAATTAAGCATTGTATTTGCTGTACATAAGTACGAGGCATTCGTTGAAAAAAAGGAAAGCACGAATATCCGTATTCTTGATTGGAACATACGAAGCCTGGAAGGTGTAAGTACCAAAGCTGACAAAAAAAGAACAGACCGCGTTGCTATTCCTGCAACGATAATTGAACAAAATGCTGACATAGTTTGCTTGCAAGAGTTTAACAACTCCTTGCAACAGAATAATGTTGAACCACTGAGAAAGAAATATCCCTATTATTTTTTTTCCAGAGATTTCTCTCTAAATAAGAAGTCTTATCAAGCAGGAGCTATTATTTTTTCAAAATACCCAATTGTAGATTCTGGCAGAATAGTTTACCCGGGAACATCAAGCGAAAGTCTGATATATGCAGATATCAAAACTCCCGGAAAAGTAATTAGGGTTTTCACTACCCATCTACAGTCTTTCAAATTTAAACCGGAGGATTATGAAGATATTGAACAGATAAAAAGCAATGATGAAAACGCTATTCCGGCGTCAAAAAGCCTTTTCCAGAAAATGAAAATTGCTTATAAAATACGGGGAATGCAGGCTCAAATTGTAAGAAAAGAACTGGATCAATCACCTCATCCAGCCCTTATCTGCGGTGATTTTAATGATGTTCCTAACAGTTACACATACTTTCAAATAAGAAAAGATTGGCAGGATGCATTTCTTTCAACCTCCTTTGGTATTGGTCGTACTTACCTTGCTATTGCCCCCACACTTCGTATTGATTACATTTTAGCTGACAATAACTTTATTATTAAACAATTTGACCTGGTTGATGAGGTACTAAGTGATCACTTGATGATAGTGGCAGATATAAGCATTCGTTGATTGCTAATTTCGCTCTAAGCTTTGAATTAACATTTCATTTATGTAGTAACTAGAAAATACTTTTGCTTGCTTTTAAACCATTTTATCCTTCCAAAGTCTACCTACTACAATATTTAAATTTTTAATAAAAATAAACAAAGATGAAAAAATCACTTTTTCCATTCATGATGGCCTTTTCGGCATTTTTTCTTTTCTCATTGGTGTCTTGCAAAAAGTCTGATAATAATTCTGCGGATTACACATCAGAATTTAAGATACAGACCGATGATCATTCAAAATATTCCAATGATGCTGATGATGTACTAAACGATATCAGCTGGTTTGTAGATTCTGTTCCGGCACTTAGGGGTAGGGGAACGCAGGTTAATGGATGTAATACGACATTTACGGTTGATAGTGCAGCACGCACCGCCACCATTACATTTAATGGATTGAACTGTTCAGGAACTAGGTCCAGGACTGGTTCGGTATTGCTTTCCCTAACCAATAAATGGAAGCAAGCGGGAACAAAATTGACATTGACTTTTCAAAATCTGAAGATTACACGTTTATCAGATAACAAGAGTTTAACATTAAATGGTACCGAAATTATCACTAACACATCTGGCGGTACTTTGGCAGGAGTTTACCTAACTGGTGCTACAGTTATTCATGATATTGTAAGTGGACCTGCAGGGTTGAAGCTGACCTTTGATGATGGTACCGAACGCAATTGGCAAGTATCCAAAAGAAGGGTTTTCTCTAAAAGCAGTGGCGTTATCCTATTGACGACTACTGGCACTTATTCAGATGGTACTAATAATGATATTGCAGAATGGGGAAATAACCGTCAAGGCAAGCCATTCACAGCAAGAATTGTAACTCCATTGGTTTTTCGCCAGGATTGTGACTTTAGATTGACAAGTGGGCAAATAATTTTTACAAAGCTTATTGTTCCTATAACAGTAACTTTTGGATTAGATGCAAGTGGCAATCCCACCTCTTGTCCAGGAACTGGTAGTTCTTACTTTTTCAAAGCAGAGTGGACTGGTATTGGCGGTACTGCGAAGTTTTATATTGGTGCTTATTAATCTTAAAATTTAATTTTTATAAAGAAAGCTGTCTTTAAAGGGCAGCTTTCTTTATTTTTTATTGAATGAAAACGATTACCCTTTATTCATTCTGCCTTTCGATTGATTTATAATTTGCGTGTTACACCAATCAAACATTTTTTTAATTCACTGGATCAACCCAAGCATCGCTTTCTTTCAAAAGGCCAATCAACTCATCCACAGCAATTTCGCTATTTACATTGCGCTTAACTACTTCCTTCCCTTTGTACAATGTTATTTTTCCTATGCCACTGCCTACATAGCCAAAATCAGCATCTGCCATTTCACCCGGACCATTTACTATACAGCCCATAATGGCTATTTTAACGCCCTTTAGATGATTGGTAACGGACCTGATTTTTGCAGTTGTCTCTTGCAAATCAAATAAGGTTCGTCCACATGATGGACATGAAATATACTCTGTTTTGGAAATTCTGGTTCTTGTGGCTTGCAATATGCAAAAAGCAGTACTATTAATAAATTGTTCAGGTGATTGATTGTTAAGATAATTTCGACCCGAAGCATTGGCGCCTTCAATGGTATCGGTTACTGAAGTTGATAATTTACTGTAGGAATTGCTGGTCATTCCTAAGCAAACGCCATCACCAAAACCGTCTAGTAATAGGGCTCCGCATTCAGTAGCGTAGTGAATAAGATGTTCATCGGCAGTCAACCAATTGCTATCACAAATTATAATTACAGGGTTTTTTATTTTTCTTATCACAAGCTCCATAAACATCCGACGAACGGCTGGCATAGCATGTAAATGTTGACTACTCAAACAAAGAACAACTGTTCGGTCATTGGCGAGTTGATCCAAATAGGTAAAGTTGTTGATAGCTGTTTCATCCGAGAAACAATCAATCATTACAAAGTTGATTCGTTCACATTTAGAATCAGTATTTACATATCCATCATCGCTAAAGATTGGAAAAACAGAATCTTCTTTTGCTCCTCCTACATTGTAAGATGCTTTCACATGCTCCTGCCATGTTGCCGGGTAAACGATTACTTTTAATGTGCCCGGCAATGGGAAAGTCAACAATTGATTACCGGTAAACACATAATCAGCAGCAGCGTCACTTATAGCCCATTTATCTGTTTCTGCATTGTAGGTATAGCCAATGCTTTCAAGATGTCTTGGGGTAATGTTTTCGATCTTACTTAAATCCGCTACCACGACCGGTACATGCTTTTCTCCAATATTGATTACGGCAAATGTTTCTCTGCGTTTGTAGCTAAAAGGATCATATGGAACACCCGAATTCTCTAATGACGGAATAGAATTGGATTTGATTTTTGTTGCATCTTGTTGGCTTGCTATTTGGGCAGTATTATACCTTTTAACCAAATCTCTACAAACCGGTATTTCAAATTCAGGATCTTCTGTCAGGCTTACCCGAACGGTATCGCCAATGCCATCCTCCAATAATGTACCTATTCCTGCTGCACTTTTTACACGCCCATCTTCGCCATCACCAGCTTCCGTTACACCAAGATGCAATGGATAGCATTCGCTAAACTCATTCAACATTTGTTGCACAAGTAATCTGTAAGCTTGCACCATCACCTGTGGGTTGCTGCTTTTCATACTCAATACAATATTGTGATAGTTCTCATCTCGGGCAATTCGCAAAAACTCCATGGCACTTTCCACCATCCCCATCGGCGTATCGCCATACCTGCTCATGATGCGATCACTAAGGCTACCATGGTTGGTGCCAATTCTCATGGCAGTTCCATATTCTTTTGATATGTTCACCAAAGGCGTAAATCGTTCCCTGATCCGATCTATTTCTTCGTAGTATTCAGCATCGGTATAATCTATAAATTCAAATTTCTTTTTATCAACATAGTTGCCTGGGTTTACCCGAACTTTCTCTACAATCCTGGCAGCTATTTCTGCCGCATTGGGGGTGAAATGTATATCGGCAACCAATGGTGTGTTGTAACCTCTTTTCCTCAACTCATTTTTAATGTTTTGCAGATTTTCAGCTTCTTTCTTACTAGGTGCAGTTATGCGAACCAATTCTGCACCTGCCTCTATACAGCGAATAGACTGTTCTACAGTTGCAATGGTGTCCATTGTGTCTGTTGTCGTCATGGTCTGCAGACGGATAGGATGATTGTTACCTAAAAGCAAATCGCCGATTTTTACTTCACGTGTAAGTAGCCTTTTATAGTCGGTAAGCGAATGACAGTATAATTGCATAATATTTGAGCTCAATGAGGAGCGGAGCAAAAATAGCAAAGAATTTTTTGCCGAGTCCCGGTTTATGAGAATGAATTAGTTGGCCAATATTATTACCAGTCTTGTTTATTGGAGCCTGGGTTGTTCTTATTTCTTTTTTGTACGTTTTGTTGAAGTTTCTTTTCATCTTCACGCAATGCACTTAGCATTTGTTCTGCTTGTTTTTCGTTGATCTTGTTCTCGTTTTTTTGGTCCTTATTATCTTTTTTGTCTTGCTTTTTATTTTCGTTTCCACCACCACCCGATGACGCTTGTTTTTTTAATTGATTAAGTGCCATCTGTAAGTTTTCTCTTGCTTGCTGATCGGTAGGGTTCAGCCGGAGCGCTTGTTTATATGCATCAATACTCTCTGGTAGTTTGTTTTGTCTTGTCAATGCTACCCCATCGTTATAGGTAGATTTAGACTTGCCATTCTTTTCCTTAGCTACTTTAGCTGCCTGTAAATATGCTTTCTCTGCGGCCTCCAATTGGTTAAGCCTCCTTAATGCGTTACCTAAATTATATGGTGCTACCGAATCGGAAGGATCTATTTCTGCAGCTTTTTTGTATTGATCAATAGCTTGTTGAAAATCCCCTTTTTTATACCATTCGTTCCCTTTTGCAACAATGTCTTTGTTGTTTTGAGAAAATGCTACGGAAGAAATATTTAACAATAATATGATCAAACCTATTTTGCCCATATCTTTTTCATTTTTCGTTCAGGAATAAATATTTCGAAAAGGAGCAAAAGAAACGCCGCAAGCAGAAACCATTGAAAATAGGCATTGTAGGTCCTTACCCCGCCACCACCTGTTTGTTTCTTTTCCATTTGATCAATGGTTGCCATCACACCGTTAGAAACCATATCTGCATTTGAAAATAAAAAATACTTTCCACCAGTTTTTTCAGCAATTTCCTGCAATTCTTTCTCATTTAATTTTGAAACAACTGTGTTTCCATTTTCATCCTTTTTAAAATCATTAAGTGCGGCATCAAAAATGGGAGCACCTTCAGGAGAACCAATACCAATTGTTTGTACAACCACTCCGCTTTCCTGTAACAGCTTTATTGCCTCCTCTACTTTTTCATCATGCGTTTCGCCATCTGTAATTAAAATGATGGTTTTGTATTTTTTCTCTCTAGTATCAAGGGATGCATTGCAAATTCTTAATGCCTGACCAATCTCAGTTCCTTGTGCAGGCACCGCATCAGGATTTGCATTGGAAATGTACAACCGTGCAGCATTCAAATCGGTTGTTAGCGGCATTTGCAGGTAAGCATTGCCTGCAAATAAAACAAGGCCCATTCTATTGCCTCCCATCTTTTCAACTATTTTACCCAATACTTGCTTTGCCCGTTCTAACCGGTTGGGTTTAATATCCTGCGCCATCATACTATTGCTTACATCGAGGGCTACCATTACATCAACACCTACAAGGTTGTTAGTGTCACCCTGTTTGGGAGAACGAAGGTTGGCTGCACCAATTATACCCAGCCCAATTGCAGCAATGATGAGCATAAATTTATAGTTGTAATTTTTTGCTGAATAGTCTGCAGTCAGTGCATTAACCAACGCTTCATCTCCCATTTCCTTTTTCACCTTCTTTTTCCATTTGAGTGCAAAAAAGAAAAGCAAGCAAAGTGGTATTAATACCAAAAGACCAAGGAGAAAATCTCTATTTTGAAATGACAACACGATTGCAATTTGTAGAAATCAGGATTAAACTAATACATGAACTACATTTTCCCTTTTAGGAAACCTAGTTTTTCAAGAATTCCTTTTAAAACATTCATTCGGGCTGTAACCATATCAGTTGCTGGTGTGCCTTCTACATTCAAGGCAAAGAAATATGGATGTCTGTTCTCTTCTACCCATCCTACTATCCACCCAATTGCGCTTCCGGTTTCATCAAACCCTAATCCTGTTTTATAAGCCAATGTATAATTAGCATTTTTCTCTTGAACCATTACATCTTTAACAACCCGTAAACTTCTTTTTTGAAATGGCAATTGGTCAAAATACAGCTTCTTCATCAACCCCAATTGTTCATCAGCAGTCACTTTTACTGAATTGTCGAGCCAAAAAGAATCGATGTCGCTTATAAGCGATTTTTTATATCGGCTACCATAGCCAAGTGAGTCCAGCCAATACTGCATCGTATCTTTTCCAATTCTCCTTGCCACCTCCTGATAATACGGTACAGCCGAAACTTTAAAAGCTTCTGCCATTGTCAGGTCTTTGTTCCAATTTTCTTGTGGTCTAATTCTACCATCCCATTTAATGATCATTTTCTCATCCCTGATTACTCCGGTTTCAAGGCCAATCAAAGAATTGACGATTTTAAAAGTGGAAGCTGGTAAGTAAGTACTGTCTTTATAGCGACTTAAATTATAAATGGTAAAATCTCCTGAAGAATTGTTAAAGAGGCCAAAAGTGCCCTCAACTTTATTTTCTTCGAAATATTTTTTTAAAGAATCATCAACTTTTACATTATTTGGACTGCATGCGGCAAACAATAAGCTAACAAGCAGTACAACAAAAATATTTTTCATTCTAGATTTTTGGCGAAGGTAGGTAACACTAATTGAAGTTATGACCAGGGAAGGTTATCAACTACTTAAAATCCATGATGCTGACAATGTGTTTGCAAAAAGAATACTCATGAACATCATTACTACTTATAATAACTGTTTTATTTTGAGCGTAAGTAGTCATTAGATGGTTGTACAATTCAAATCCCGAAGTGTCGAAATTGGTACAGGGTTCATCTAGTAAGAGCAATGGAGCATCAGAGAAAATTGCCTGAGCAAGTTTCATTCGTTGTTTCATGCCGGATGAAAAATATCGTATTTGCTTGGATGCTGCTTTTTCCAATCCAATAATTGAGATGATTTCTTTTGTTGACACGCCAGACAGGAAGGGTTTGAAAAGCTGATGGAAATTTAAAAATTCAGTTGCGGTCATCTCTTCTATCAACTCAATGTATGGTGCTGCAATGGTGAGGTTTCTAAAAACCAGTTCAGGTTCTATTGATTTTTCATGTAATATCCAATTAACTTTACCTTCACTTGCGGCCATGCTTCCTGACAATACCTGTAGTAATGTGCTTTTTCCACTTCCATTTACCCCTGTGATGGCGTAAGATTCACCTGAAGAAAATTGAATATCGGCATTCCTGAAGATCCAGTCTCTGTTGAAGCGTTTGCCTGCTTTAGTAAGTTGAATCTTCATCACCGGCAGATTTTGACGGACGCTTTATGATGCCAATTTTTGAGCTTTTTATGAAATCAAGGATGGCATTCCGTTCGGGTGATTCGGCAAATTCTCTTTCAATTCTTTCGATGGCTTTGGAGGTCGTATTTTTTTCTATGAAAAGTATGCGATAAATATTGGTGATTTCTTCAATTTTTTCATCGCTGAATTTAGCTCGCTGAAGTCCGACTGAATTTATGCCAGCAAAGCTCATTGGTTCCCGAGCTGCTTTTACAAATGGAGGCACGTCTTTACGCACTACCGCATTGCCTGCTACATAAGTATGGGAGCCAATCCGAGTAAACTGAACTGCACCACTCAATCCACTAATGATGGCATAATTGCCTACTTCAACGTGTCCCGCAAGCTGTACGCCATTTGCTAAAATCACGTTATTGCCTAAAATACAATCGTGAGCTACGTGAGAATATGCCATCAATAGGCAATTGCTTCCAATAGCTGTTTTCCATTTATCTTTTGTACCTCTATTAATAGTAACGCATTCTCTTATCGTCGTTCCATCACCAATTTCAACGGTTGTTTTTTCGCCTACAAATTTAAGATCTTGTGGAATGGCACTAATGACCGCTCCTGGAAATATCCTGCAATTTTGACCAATAATAGCACCATCCATGATAACAGAATGTGACATGATATGGCAACCATCACCAATAACTACATCTCCATGAACCATCGCAAAAGGCTCAACGGTTACATTGCTGCCAATTTTTGCATCGGGATGTATGTGGGCAAGCTGACTTATGTTGCTCATGCTTTGGTTCTTTTTACAATTTGTGCTACCAATGTTGCTTCAGTTACAATTTTATCACCGACATATATCGTTCCTTTCATTTCACAAATACCTCTCCTGATCGGATGAAGCAATTCCATTTTCAAAATCATGGTATCTCCCGGAACTACTTTTTGTTTGAATTTGCAATTTTCAATCTTCAAAAAATAAGTATCATATTTATCTTCGGTATCTCTCGGAATTGCAAGAAAACCTCCGGTTTGAGCCAATGCCTCTACCTGCAATACCCCGGGCATAACTGAGTTATTGGGGAAATGTCCTTGAAAATGAGGCTCATTATAAGTTACATTTTTGATAGCGATTACCACCTTTTCTGATAACTCAATCACTTTATCTACCATTAGAAAAGGATACCTGTGTGGTAAAACCTGTTCGATCTGCTGGATATCCAGAATTGGAGGAACGTTGGGATCGTATTGTGGAATTTCCTGTTTGAACTTATATTTCTTGATATGTTCTTTAATCTTTTTTGCAAATTTAACATTGCTTGAATGCCCCGGTCTGTTTGCAATAATGTGTGCTTTAAATGGAAAGCCAACCAATGCCAGGTCTCCAACTACATCTAACAACTTATGTCGGGCAGGCTCATTTGGAAACCGAAGCTCCAGATTATTCAAAATGCCTTCGGAAGTAATTTGTACATCCTGCTTATGAAAGACTTTAGAAATTCTATCAACCTGTTCTTTGGTTATTTCTTTATCAACAACAACAATAGCATTATTGATATCTCCGCCCTTAATAAGATTATTTGATATCAAAGCCTCCAATTCGTGAAAGAAACAGAAAGTACGGCATGGAGCTATGCTTGATTTAAAATCATTGATATTTCTCAATGAGGCATGCTGGGTTCCTAATACCGGACTATTAAAATCGATCAGGGTATTTATTCGGTATTCATGGTATGGCAACGCCACCATTTCTACCTTTTTATCTTCATCTGAGAAGGTGATATTGTGTTGTATATTGTAATATACCTTAATGGCACTTTGCTGCCGGATTCCAACTTTTTCCAATGCTTCTACAAAAGGTTGAGCGCTTCCGTCAAGAATAGGAACTTCTTCTCCGTCTATTTCAACGATAGCATTGTCAATCTGCATTCCTACCAATGATGCCATCAAGTGTTCAACAGTGCTTACTCTGGCACCATTTTGCTCTAATGTGGTACTGCGGTTGGTTTCCACCACATTATCTACATCAGCTTTAATAATTGGCTTGCCTGGCAAATCGACTCTTTGAAATACGATTCCAGTATTGCTTTCGGAGGGTTTTATATTAATTGTTACAGATTGGCCAGTGTGTATGCCGGCTCCTGAAATACTAATTTCCTCTTTTAGTGTATGTTGGTATGACTGTCCGTTCCCGTTCATATGGTAAATAAGGGCACGAAAGTATGAAAAGTATCGGTATTTTAACTAATGAGAAAGGTAATGTATTATATGTAAAAATTGTAGTTAGTGACTACTCTCCTGCAAAATGTCCTGCTTGCTTTTATCTTCCAGCAATTGTTTTACCAAATGTTCCAGTTCCGTAATCCTTTTTTCCATATCAGGAAGGTTTCTCGAAACAGCCTGGCTGCGCAAGGCGCTGGTATAATCAAATGCAGGCGAACCTGTTACAGCAGATTTGGGAAGTTTAATAGATTTACTAACGCCACTTTGAGCATTGATCTTGCTGCCATCTGCAATAGTAATATGCCCAACCACTCCGGCCTGACCTCCAATCATTACGTTGTTGCCGATTTTTGTACTGCCGCTAACACCTGCCTGAGCAGCTATCACTGTATCATGCCCAATTTCTACATTATGGGCTATTTGTATAAGGTTGTCTAATTTGGCTCCTGCTTTTATAATTGTGGATCCTATGGTTGCCCTGTCAATAGTAGCATTGGACCCAATTTCTACATTATCTTCTATTATTACATTGCCAATTTGTGGTACTTTTTTAAATGTACCGTCTGCTTGTGGCGCAAATCCAAATCCATCGCCCCCAATTACAGTACCTGCATGAATGGTCACATTTTTACCTACAACACAGTCATGGTACACTTTTACTCCGGGATGCAAAATGCAGTTGTCGCCAATTTTGACGGCATTTCCAATAAAAACACCCGGAAAAATTTTTACATTATTACCAAGTTCACTGCCTTCTCCTATATATGCAAAGGCGCCTATATATACATTCTCTCCCTTTTTTACATTTGGACCCATAAATACCGGGTCCTGAATACCATTTAGTTTCTGGGTTTTTAATTGCTGATAGTAATGCAATAAACTAGCGAATGCAGTATAAGGATCAGGGACCCTTAGTAAGGTGCAATTGATGGGTTCTTTTAGCTCCAGTTTTTCTGAAACTATGACAATGGAAGCCCCGGTACTATATAAATACTCTTCGTATTTAGGATTAGCCAGAAAAGCGAGCTGCCCTTCTGTTGCTTCTTCAATTCTTCCAAAGCTACCAACTGAAATGTCGGCGTTTCCTTCTATTTGGCCGTTTATTAGTACGGCAATTTGAGTGGCAGTAAATTGCATTGTTACAAGTTTAGCTAATGCATTTGGCTTTAGCTGTAATTGAAATTTCAACCCACACATCACATAGTAACCTATTCAACATAGCAAAAATAGAACTTTTTCACAGCGCTTGCCAATGTATTATGGATCAATGCATTATCGACTTGTGAAATATCCTTAACCTGACCGTCCTTGAATAAAATCCTTATGTGCTCATCATGAGTCTTATACATTGTGTTGGTGGTTTCACCTGAAAACACAAAATATTGTGCATGATTTTCATTAATTCCATGCTTTTGACAAGCTTCAGTTGTTTTTTGTTGCATCACTGCCATATCTATTGGCTCTGCCTGCAATTTAATCTTTAACAAACTACGGTTTAAAATACCTAAACAAAGCTTACTTAACACTTTATCCGAATGCGTGCTCCATTTTTTAATTGAATTGATAAAATCATAATCATCCATTTTTGAAAAATGATCTAGTGCTTCACTACTCATATTTCCATCAAAATGAAACAAAAAGTAATCAACAGAGGTACCAGTATTTAATGATTCACTGTCTTTTTCAGCCAAATCCCTTACCCGTTCAATTATTTTTATAAGCATGTTTTCTGCAACCAACACCGTTTTATGCAGATAAACTTGCCAATACATCAATCGCCTGGCCACCAGAAATTTTTCAATAGAATAAATCGCTTTTTCTTCAACCATCAATTCTCCATTGTGTACAACCAGCATCTTTATTATGCGATCATAACCAATCACGCCTTCACTAACGCCTGTAAAAAAACTATCTCTGGTAAGGTAATCCATCCTGTCAACATCCAGCTGACCGCTAACAAGTTGATGAAGGTATTTTTTGGAGTATTGGTTTGTAAAAATATCTATGGCCATCTGTAGTTCACCTCCAAACTCTTCATTTAGCTGCTTCATGATTTGCAGCCCAACTTCTTCATGATGCATACTAGGCAGCAAAATATGTTCTAATGCATGGCTGAAGGGTCCATGGCCCACATCGTGTAATAAAATGGCAGCCTTGGCTGAAATTTCTTCCTGATGCGTTATTTCAATGCCTTTGGATCGCAGCTCGTCTATTGCATTTCCCATTAAGTGATACGCACCCATAGAATGATGAAAACGAGTGTGAACAGCACCGGGATATACCAGGTGCGCCAAAGCCATTTGATTTATTCTACGCAACCGCTGGTAAAAAGGATGGGAGATGATCTTGAAAATAAGCGGGTGGTCGATGGTAATAAAACCATAAACCGGATCATTAATAATTTTTCTTAATTGTGATGGCATATAAAAGCTGTTGTTAAAAAAATGATTACCAGTGGCAAATCTAATACCCACTACTTTAAATAGGGTACATTTGATTTATTACACCAAAATTTTATTAATCCTATGTCTTTAGCAAAAATTTTATGGGTGGATGATGAAATAGATAGTTTACAAAGTCAGAAAATATTTCTGGAAAACAAAGGCTATGAGGTAAATACCCTTACCAATGGCACTGATGCAATAGAATATGTAAAGGAGAATATAGTGGATGTAGTCTTAATGGACGAAAGCATGCCCGGATTAAGTGGATTGGAAACTCTTGCCCGTATAAAAGAGGTTAACAGTGCTATCCCTATTGTACTGATAACAAAAAATGAGACAGAAAATTTAATGAATGAAGCGATTGGCAATGAAATTAGCGACTACCTCATTAAACCTGTAAATCCCAACCAGGTTTGGCTGAGCTTAAAAAAGATAATTGACAATAAAAGACTGGTGGCCGAGAAGACTACAACGGCTTACCAACAACAATTTCGCGAATTGTTTATGTCACTTAACAGCAATCCGGATTATAACGAATGGATGGACATTTATAAAAAACTGGTTTATTGGGAGCTGGAAATGGAAAAAAGTGATAGCCCTGAAATGCAGGAAATATTGCAAAGCCAGAAACAAGAAGCCAATACTGAGTTTTTTAAATTCATAAGTAGAAACTATACTTCCTGGCTTGACCCAAAGAATGATGCGCCGGTCATGAGCCACAACCTGATGCAGTTTAAAGTTTTGCCACATGTAGAAAAGGGAGTTCCTACTTTTTTTCTGCTGATAGACAATTTACGATTTGATCAGTGGAAAGCCATTCAGCCATTGTTTGCAGAAAATTTCAGGATTCTGGAAGAAGAAACATTTTACAGCATTTTACCCACTGCGACCCAATATGCCCGAAATGCCATATTTAGCGGGCTGCTTCCTATAGATATAGAAAAGCAGTTTCCTAATGAATGGAAAAATGATGATGAAGAAGGTGGAAAAAACATGTTTGAAGAAACTTTTTTCAAAGGATTGATGAAGCGGCTGAGAAAAGATTTTAAATATAGTTATACTAAGGTCGTAAATAACAATGACGCCCTTCACATGATGAATAACATTCATAATTTATTGGGTAACGATCTGAATATCATCATTTACAACTTTGTTGATATGCTTAGCCATGCCCGTACAGAAATGGAAGTGTTGAAGGAACTGGCAGGTGATGAGATTAGCTACAGAAGCATTACCCGTAGTTGGTTTGAGCATTCGCCGCTGAATCAGGCATTAAAGAAAATTGCAGACAAGAAAATAAACCTTATTGTGGCAACAGATCACGGAACTGTAAAGGTAAAAACACCTTATAAAGTGATTGGCGACAAACAGACTACGGCAAATTTGAGGTATAAGCATGGGAGAAATCTAAATTATGACCCTAAAGATGTATTGGCATTTAAGGATCCAAGACAAGGGGGATTGCCTGTACCAAATGTCAATTCTTCTTTTATTTTTGCTAAAGAAGATGGCTTTTTGTGCTACCCGAACAATTACAATCACTTTGTAAATTATTTCAAAAATACATTCCAACATGGTGGTGTAAGCATGGAGGAAATGATTGTACCGATTGTGAAAATGGTAAGCAAAGTTTCATAAAAAAAGATGTGGATAATTGCTTTCTAACCTCATCTTCCATAGAATTATTTTTGTAATTAATTGCATAAGGAAAGAAGTGTATGAAATACAACCAGGTTACATTAAATAAAATAGAAAAGGTAATTTCAGAAGGGGAGTACGTAGTGCGTTACGAAAGAGGAACGTTTCAAAGCGGCTACTGCATTTTAGAAGCGAAAAAAGTAGTAGTGCTCAATAAATTCCTGAATGTAGAGGGTCGGATCAGTACATTGGTTGACCTGTTGCCCAAACTGCATATTAATATTGACCAACTGACACACGAATCACAAAAGATGTTTACCGAAGTGCTTAGTATGTCCATGCCTGAAAATGAAGCATTAAAAGCAGGTGATCAAATTGACATTCCACTTAGCACGGCACCTTAATTTATAAATAATAGGGCCTTAGCTAAATAGAAATCATTTTATTTAACCAAGACCCTTTAGAATGATCATTTAATTTTAATTACCTAAGCCGCCAAATCCTGAGTCGCTGGCACTATTGGATTTGAATACCTGATCAATCGCTCCTTCTAGCATCGGATATTTTTCTTTTACGAATCCAATGATTGTTTCCAATGCTTTTTCTGCCTGCTCCGGGCTTAGACCAACCTTGTCTGTAAGTCTTTCAATTATTTCTTTCATTTGATTTCTTTTATTTGAAGCGTGAAAGTAGATAAAAATTGTTGGTGTCTCCCAAAAAAAGATCCTATTCTACCCACTTATTCAGGTCATTTAATTGTCTTTAATGAAATGGACAAAATAAAAATGCAGATGATATAACTTGCACTACATTTCAATGACTTACTTTCGCTATCTACTATTATTTGCATGAAAAAGATCCTTGTTTTATTCATATTTATTATGAGCATGGTTGTTGTCCGCTCTCAGGTCATCGACTCAATGATAAACGTGTATGCAGAACAAATACCCTTTGAAAAACTTCACCTTCACTTCGACAAGGATGTTTATCGTGCGGGTGAAACCATTTGGTTTAAAGCCTATTTATTTGCCGGGTTTAGTCCGTCATTGGCAGGAAAAAACCTTTATGCAGAGCTCGTCAACAGCAATGGAAATGTTGTGCAAAGAAAAGTGTATCCAATTATAGAATCAGCATCGGCGGGTAATTTTGATGTGCCAGATTCTTTGCCACCAGGCAACTATCTTATCAGGTCCTATACAGCGTGGATGCTAAACTTTGATACTGCATTTCTATTCCAGAAGAACATTCAACTGCTCGATAAGAATGGGCTGTTCCCAAACAAAAAAATAGCTGAATCGGATAACCGTTATTCAATACAATTTTTGCCAGAGGGGGGGAATCTTGTAAACACTTTAACGTCTGTAGTTGCATTTATTGCTACTGATAAATCAGGATTGCCCGTCAAAGTAAAAGGACAAATAGTAAACAGTAAAGGAGATATTGTTTCCGAGTTTTCATCAGTACACGACGGAATGGGTAGTTTTGAACTAACACCAAATGTAAACGAAACCTATCTGGCAAAATGGACAAGTGAAGATGGGAAACAACAAACAACCCCTTTGCCTGTTGCCAGGGAACAAGGCTGTGTTTTGAAGTTGACAGGAGTAGGAGGTAGAAAATTATTTCAAATAACGAGGACAACAGAGGTTCCAGCCGATTGGAGAAAGGTTAACATCATTGCACTACTTGATCAGGTAAGAATATACAAAGCGAAAGCAAATCTTGACGATTTAACAATCACAACCGGAGCCATCCCCGTAGCTGATTTGCCATCAGGGGTTTTGCAGGTCACCATTTTCTCAGATAATTGGGAACCAATTGCAGAAAGGATCATGATGGTCAACAACAATAATTATTCATTTGAAGTTAATGTAAATACGCCCGAGCTCAATACAAACTTCAGAGCAAAAAACACGATTGAAATAGCTGTAGAAGACACTTTACTTACAAACATGTCTTTGGCAATTACTGATGCAGCTGTTGGCAGACTATCTTCTGCAGATAATATCATTTCAAGGCTATTGCTAACAGGTGACATCAAAGGATATGTACACAATCCATCCTATTATTTCTCTAATCCATCTGATAGTTCTGCACAACATCTCGATCTTGTAATGCTCACCCACGGATGGAGAAAATACAATTGGGGAAGCATGTCAAGAGGTAAAAAACCGGCACTAAAATATCCTTACGAAAATTATTTAGCAATAGAAGCAAAGGCTTATGGCGTAACAAACGTTACACCCATCAGGCCTGATGAACAAATATTTGTTATTGTACAAACCAAAGATTCGGGTAGAAAATTTTTTGAAATGACTAAATCAGGGCCTGATAAATTTTATTCCCCCGGGGTCTTTATTTTTGACACTGCTACTTTATATTACCAATTCATGAAGGATAAAAAGTCAGCCAAAGACCTTAGCCTTGGATTTACCAATAACTTTTTCAAAGGTGTAAAAAATATGGAAGTAGTGCAGGCTAATCCGTTGATAATAGCGGATACTGCCATGCTTTCGAGGGCTAAGTTTTTTGCTGAGAAAAACAACCTGTTTAATTATGGAAATGTATTGGAAGCAGTAACTGTAAAAAGTAAAACCCGAATAGAATCCAGATCTGAAGAGCTTGACGAAAAATATGCCAGCGGAATGTTTAGATCTTCTGATGCCTATACTTTTGATTTTACTACAGATGGCTCTGCGGCGTATGTTGATATATTTTCATACCTGCAAGGAAGGGTTGCGGGCCTTCAGATTTCGGGAAATGGGAGCAATAGAAATTTATCGTGGAGAGGCAGCGCTCCCTTGCTGTATCTGAATGAAATGCCTTCAGATGTAGAAGGGCTATCTACTGTAAGTGCAGCAGATATTGCTTACGTAAAAGTGTTGAGGCCTCCGTTTATGGGCGGCATTGGCGGAGGTGCCGGCGGGGCAATTGCGGTTTATACAAGAAAGGGAAGTGAAAGACAACCCGAACCAGGTAGTCTGGGTCTGAATAAAACTATGGTAGTTGGATACAATAGTGCAAAACAGTTTTATTCGCCAGACTACCAGGACTTGACTGTTTCAGCAACTACGCCTTCAGATTTCAGGTCAACACTCTATTGGAATCCATTTGTGCTTACTGATGGAAGCAGACAAAAATTGAAATTCACATTTTACAACAATGATATCACAAAGGCATTTAGAATAGTGTTGGAAGGTGTAAATGAAATAGGCAAATTGGTGAGAATAGAAAAGGTTTTTCAACAGACAAAATAATATAAATAACAAATGTCAACAATACTTATTACCGGCGGTACCGGATTAGTCGGATCGGCACTCACAAAACTTTTGGTAAGCAAAGGGCACCAGGTTATTGTTCTTTCGCGTAGTGAAAAGAATAATGCTGAGCAAAATATTAGCTACGCAAAGTGGAATGTTGATAAACAGCAAATAGACGAACAAGCTATAGCAAGCGCAGATTTTATTGTACACCTTGCCGGTGCCGGAGTAGCAGATAAAAGATGGAGTAAGGCAAGAAAACAAGAAATTGTTGAAAGTAGAACACAAAGCAGCTTATTGATTGTAAAGGCACTTGGAAAATATCCGAATAAAGTACAGGCTGTCATTAGCGCTTCTGCTATAGGTTGGTATGGAGATGATAGCAAACTGAAAGGAAAAAGTAAAGCATTCACAGAAGACATGTTGCCCGACCGGCATTTTTTAGGAGAAACATGCAGGCTATGGGAGGAAAGCATTAAGCCTGTTGAAGGACTTGGGAAAAGACTGGTTAAGTTGCGGACGGGAATAGTATTTAGCAATGATGGAGGTGCATTTGTGGAATTTAAGAAACCTGTAAAGTTTGGTATAGCTGCTGTATTAGGATCTGGCAAACAAATCATCAGCTGGATACACATTGAAGACCTGTGCAGAATGTTTTTATACGCCATTGAAAACAGTTCAATAAACGGAGTTTACAATGCTGTAGCGCCAATGCCTGTTACCAATGAAGCGCTAACAGTTGAGCTGGCAAAAAAGATGAAAGGGAAATTTTATGTTACGGCTCACGTACCCGTATTTGTTTTGAAAATGATGCTGGGAGAAATGAGTGTAGAAGTATTGAAAAGTGCCACGGTGAGCAGTGAAAAAATACGACAAGCGGGATTTACTTTTATACATCCTTCTATAGAAGCGGCATTGAACAATCTTGTTTAGTTTTTGCTCAACAATGGTAGAAATAGTTGTTGTGATTTTTGCTTAGACCTGCTTCACTTTGTAGCGTTGGTGATATCGTTCTATGATTGGTTGATTACCTGCTGCCCATCAGGTGCAGGTGATAACACCTTGCAATAGCTGGGCTGTAACTCCGGCACATGTAAAACCGGAGGCATTAGTTTGTTATTTTTAATATTTCTACAAAATTGTCAAGGTTTCCGATTTTAACAATATCGCCAACCGTCTGTCCAAGTAAAGAATGGGCTAAAGGTGATTTGTAATAAACTTTTTGAATACCGTTTGAATTGTCGTTTTTGTTATTCTCTGTTGATACAATCTGAATACTGATGTCCTTGCCATTATTCACATACTTTACTTGCACCGAGCTGTTTAGTTTTACTTCATCTTTAAAAATCTTTGCCTTAACGGGAGCGACTTTTTCAATAGCCTGAATTTTTTCGTTGTCCTTTTCAATGTCAATGAAAGATGTCTGAGAAACATAGTCTTCAATAATTACAATGTCGTCTGTAAATGCAAATGCCGTTTGAGAATGGTCTTTGTGGTTTGGATTTGTTGTTGATTCAATTTGCTTAATAAAGTCAACAAGTTTGGTGGTTTCTCTACTTGAATTACGCCACCAATTTGTGCTCCAAATTCTATGAAACACAAAACCGTGATTCTCTAATATTTTTTGTCGGTGTCGGTCATACAAATATGCTTCTCTGCTTGAATGATATTTTGCACCGTCACATTCAATAGCAACTTTAGGAACGCCAACAACTTTTGGGTCGTAAACAATATCAATTCTAAATCCTGCAAACTGCAATTGAGGAATTAACTTATCAGTTCCTAAATGGTCGGCTAAACTCTGATAAACTTCTTCTTCAAAAGGTGATTCTAAAGCTCCTCCTTTGAAAGAATCAAAACCTGCACTCTTTGTTGTATTTTCGGCAAGCGTTGTTAAGACTGATAAACGCAAATCACTATTAGATTCGCTCACCGCTTTGCAATAGGCTAAATACGCATATAGAACGGCTCTTTTATTATTTGAACCTTCTGTTGTCAAGTATTCTTTATAGTTCATAAATACTTGCTCTGGAATAGAAGAACAACAATAAACTTTAAACTTTGCTCGTGTAATGATTACGTTTAGCAGCTTGTAACCTTTGGAATGATTTATAGGGCCAAATCTTTGAGCAAATTTTCTGTCTTTTCCTATTCCGTATGTGGTTGAAAGAATAATTACATCTCTTTCATCTCCTTGAATATTCTCTAAGTTTTTGATGAACATTCCCTTTTCTTCTAACTCTTGAATTTTGGCGTTGAATTCCTCGAATTTTGAAAACTTTTGTCTTTCTAATATTTTGCTCTTAATCAAATTTCGTTGAGCAATATTAAATGTTGCAATTCCAACGGTCGGATATTCCCCGTTTGGTAATCTGTTAATGTTTTTGTCAATAATTGATAAGACCA
Source organism: Segetibacter sp. (assembly GCA_031424295.1). Lineage (GTDB taxonomy): Bacteria > Bacteroidota > Bacteroidia > Chitinophagales > Chitinophagaceae > Segetibacter. Next base: position 24,890 of record JANPHE010000181.1, read on the forward strand.
TTTCGGCTTCCGCCTCATTTGTATGATCTGAAAATGTTCCATTTACTTGAACATACTTTATAGGGACATAGTCAAAGTTATTTGGCAAAGGTTTTAACCTTTGATTGTAAAAGGCATAGTTGGAGAAGTCAATTAAAAAAGGACGCCTTGAACGGTAGTGAAAGTCCAAGTGCTTTCTTTGAAAGTTCAATTCGGAGCCGAAGTCAAGCAAAGATTCGCAAGACAACAAAATATTGTCTTTATCAACAATAATTTCTTTTTCTTCCTCTAAATCCTCTTCATCCTCAACCGCTCCGTCGAAAACTTTGCTGAAATAATTTGATGGTGGCATTTGGTGTTCATCTCCTGCAATAATAATTTGCTTCCCTTTCAAAATTGCTGGTAAATTATCTTCCAACCGTAATTGGCTTGCTTCGTCAAACATCACAATGTCAAAATAGCCATTCATTCCTTTGAACAGATTACTTGCTACATCTGGAGAGGTAAGAATTATAGGAAAAAAGTTAGTGAAAAGATTTGCGTCATATTGAACAATTTGCCTTAATGAAAGTCTTTTGAAACGGTTACTGCTTCTTTTGTTATATAAATTCTCAACTGAAAGGTTCTCATTTTTTTGTTCAAATTCTCTTGAAGTGTCTATCTGTTTTGAAAACCAAAACTCTTTTATAAATTTTAGTTGTTCTTTTTCTACTCCTTTCAAAGTTTTATCGAGCTCTTTATGCTCTTCATCATTTGTTGGTAAATCCAAATTAGCAGAACTTACGAGCATTGAATTAAGATAAAAAATCAACAAAGTTTTTCTCCAATTGGTTTTAGGTTTTAATTCAGTTACAATTGCTTTGTTTGTTTCCGACAAGCAATTGTAAAACTGAAACCACTTAAATTCTATAGTAAATAAATCTTTGTCTGCCTTGAAGTATTCAGTTTTATTACTGATAAGGATTTCAACGTCAGTTATGAATTTGTAGAATTCTGTGAACTTTACTTTATTAACCGCCCAATTATCTGAATGGAGTTTATTTAATAATTCAAGTATTTGTCTCCTTAGTAAAATACAACTTTCAGAATATTGTGGATTTAAGAATTGGTTTTTATTATTTTGAGTATAGTCGTGGGAAATTAGTGCATCTGTTATTTGAAGTAAATTTGTTATTTTTAATTCATTCTGATTTATTTTAATTAAGCTTATGGTTTGGTAAAACTCACTTTGAACCCTGTCTTCAAAATCAACACTAATTAATTCTATCTGTTCTTTTATTTTTGATAAAACCGTTTTGTTTTCTTGAAAGCTTTTGTCAAAGGTGTAATTCAGCCTGATGTCTTTGTTTTCTGCAATCTTTTTTGCTAGGGATTGAAATGTAGAATTTATTTCAGATAAATAGTTTATGAAAGTGGTTTGAATTGACTGGAGTTTTGCATTAAATTCTTCTGAATTTATGGGATTGTCTATTACTCTCTGAATAGATTCGAAACCTTTCTTGTTATCAGTTAGGTTTAGTATAGCATCCAAATTGAAAGAAGTGAATTCTTTTTCAATCTTGTCGTTAAAGTCATTTTTAATTAAGCCTAACTTTTCCCTAATCTCACTAATAAATAGTATATTTTCATTTATTGAACCGCCAAAAGGATAGTCTAATTTGATGTCTTTTGATTCACCTAAATATTTTGATAGTGATCGAAACTCCAATTCTGTTTCTTTTAGAAAGTCATTTAATTTCGATTGAATTGATTTAAGTGGATGTTGCAAATTCTCCGAATCCACGGAGTTATGAATTACTGATTGTATTGCTTGAAAAACAATACTTGGGTCATTGATTTCTAGTATGCTTAAAAGGTTAAATGATTCGAATTCTTTTCGAGTTTGGTTGTTAAAATCATTTTGGGTTTTGATTACGGTTTTCTTAAATGTGCTTAAAGTGCTGAGTTGTGAGTTTAAATCGCCGCCAAAATCGGGACTTGAGAAATCTTTTGCGTTATCAATTGTCTTTTGTAGTTCCTTGAAATCAGTTTGAAGTTTCAAATGATCCGCAATTATTTGTTTTCGTTGTTTGGAAAAAATTGCTAATATTTTGAACCCAAGACTATTAATTTTTACTTCGTCTGTTAGGTTAGGATTATTTTTATTGTCGCTTATAATAGTATCAATTGAACTAATCATTTCGGAAAAATCTGCTATTTGTTTGTCGAGTTCTGTGTCTCTAAAATTGCAATAATCCTTTCTTACTGAAGATAATAATTCAGAAAACTCACCTTTCTTCGTTAAGATTCGTTCTATCTGAATTTCAATGTCCCTTGTTTGACTTTCTATTTCAACGTTTCTAAAAGTGCAAAAATCTTCTTTAGTAATTGAAACCAAAGTGCTCAGTTCATTTTCTTTTTTTATTATGTTTTCAAAGCAATTGCTAATTGAAGCAATTTGATTTTTTAGTTCTGAATTTCTAAACCTAATAAATTCAATTCTGTTTGCTTCCAAAAGAAGTTTGATTTGTCCAAGTTGCTTTGAATAAACATCGAAGTCCTCGTTTATACTTTGTTCAATTGAATAGGGATTGTCGCCAACAAGTTTTAAAGAATTGATGAAGGATGTTGATTCTATTGGTAAAAATTCGGCATAAAGGGTTTGTCCTTTTTTAGCAATGTCAAGTATTGTATTTAATTCCTGTGTGGAATAATTGAATACATTCCTTTCAATGTTCAAATTGCTATCGTCAGTATTTCCTTTTATTTCAGCTAACAAATCGCCAACAACATCAGACCAAGATTTATTTCCAATAATTTTTTTATCTAGTTTTTGGTGTTTCTTGTTGATGTTTATTACTAGGTCTTTGGCTTTTGTAATTATGTTATCCAAAGATTCTTTTGAATAATTATATCTATAACGTTTATATTCTGAAGTATCAACCCTGTCTCTGACGGAATCAACAACTGTTTTGCGGTCTTTGACAATATCACGGACTAATACACAATGATAATTCAAACCCTTTTCAATAAGTGCATTATACAAAACCTCAAGTGCCGTTCTTTTTTCACATACCACAATTGTTTTCTTATTGTTTTCAAGTGCATTGATAAGAACAGCAGTAAGTGTTTGACTTTTCCCTGTTCCTGGAGGACCTTGAATTAAAATATTCCTTGTGGCTTCCAAAGAATGTAAAATGCTTTGTTGAGATGGGTCGGTTTCAACCGATGAAATCGATTGAAACGTATGTCCTTCTAAATCTTCTAAGTCAATATTAATTCCTTCAAGCTCCATGAGATTGCCGTAGTCATTGATAATATTTTGCTTTTGGACTTCAAAAATTGAAAATAAACCACCAAAGTCAATGAAGGAGTTTGAAGAGTTTAAAGGAAGTTTATCATAATGGGCTTTGTCGCCAATGGATGTAATTTTATCAAGTTTCGTTTTAAATGTTTCTTCTAAATCGTTTGGTGATGTTGTATTTACTGTTCTAATTAGCTTTGAACAAATTTCTATAAGTTCAGTTTTGTTGATTAAACCATCATCAAGCATATCGCTTGGTATCTGTTCAATTTCAACATTTGAATCACTCTGTAAATGATTTATTAAAACTTCATTGATATAAATTGGGTCTTCTTCGTTTCTTAAAATCTCCCAAGTGTTGAATTCTTTGGTTCTTTTTATTCTTAATGACCAAATAAGAATTGGGGCAACTGTCAATTTATTGTCGGCTTTGTCTCGTCTTGCTAAAATAGGAAAACCAAACCCAAAAGTATTTATCCCTTTTTCAGATTCAATTGCTTCGGTTTGATTGATAAGATTTTCAAACGCCTTTGTAATTTTAACCAACTGGGCTTGGTCTTCTTCAAAAAGAGAGTTAAGGTCAGGTACATTGTCCTTCCAACTTATTCTGAATTTAAGCGGTAATTGAGAAAGCAAAGCCTTCACAAAATTATCAGGCAGGTTTTTGTCAATATAAGAAAGTCTATTTAAGTCGAACTTATATCTTGAATTTGCAGGAATAGCATTCAAATGAACGCCTCTGCGATTCCCAATTTTCAGCCGTCTTTGTAGTTCTGTTAAAAGTTTCTCTGTTAATTCCATACTGACTAATAGTGCGTTGGGTAAATTTAGCTCTTTTGGTTTTGCGAAGCGTTTAATTTTCCATTCATTTGATTTTCTATTTGTTTTTTGTATGGTCGTCCTTAGGGTAGCAGTTAACGTTTTGCAGCTACAAGAAGTTGGCGATTTCGGAGACTAAAACTGTCTGCCAGCACTGAACTTGATATGTAGTGCAAAACTTCATTTGACCACTGAACCGCCAATTTCTTGCAGGTGCTCTTAGCTGATGCCCTTCCTGTTGTTATGCTGTAAGTTGTCTAACAAACTGTCTTGCAATCTCCAATTCCGGGTCATTTTTTAAATCTTTTGCAAGAACTTCACTTACCCATTTTGGTCCATGATTTCCAATGCTTTTAACAAAACCTTCTAACTCTCCAACCTCTAGTACCAATAATCCTACTGTCCGTAGTTTTAATTGTAATCTATCGAATGCTTGTGTTGGGTCACCATTAGGGATAAATGGTTTGCCAACCTCTTTTGCATGTGCCCAAGCGGACGCCTTTTTCAAGGATTTTTGAATTTGTTTAATTTTTTCTTTTGGGAAAATCTGTTGTTGGGCACTTGCCAAAATATCTTCAATTTCTTTTCTTAATTCAGTTGTTTGAAGTTCAGGTCTTTTTTGGTCAATAGAATTTTTTACTGTTTTCCAATCTTGTTCGATGTCCATCCAATTACCGCCTAATTCAGTATATATACTTTGAAGTGGATTGCTATCATTTAAAACATCGAAGTCTGATACCACTTTAATTGGCACATTTAATTTCATTAGTGATTTAACCACAACTGGAATTCTATGTTTCCCCCCGCAATGAATAAAAAGAATATCGGGACTTATTTCATTTGTATTGTCGAAAAGGCTAGATAGAATTGCCGAATATAGTCTGCAATCGGAATCGCTTTCACAGATAACTACTTTTGTATGAAAAAGGCCATTAAGGACATTCGAGTGCCTAAGTAACGAGTCATTCCAAATACTTTCAATATCATAACTATTTAGTACACTAATTTTATTAATAGTTCCACTTCGTTGAATTCTTATAATTTTTAAATTTGGAACATTAGCATCAAGTAAACCTTTTAAAAAATCCTCACTGTGTGTTGCTAAGAAAAGTTGTCTTTCTGAGGGTAAATCTTTCGCTAGCATCTTACCTAATAGTCTTGCTTGAGGTGGATGGAGGAATGCTTCCGGCTCATCAATGAAAAGCATTGAATGATTTGAAATAAATGAAGTCAGTAAAACACCAACAAAACTTCGCATGCCATCTCCCTGTTCATGCAATAGGTCTCGTTTTTCAAGTTCAGATAAATAGTTATTTGAAACTCTATCTTCTCCATCAGCCATTTGAGGTTTTTCACCAACATAAAGTGGAACTTCGCTTCCTGCGTTTCGATGAACAATAAGGTCTGTCCCAAATGCCTGCCTAAAATAATTACTGAATTTGACTTCTAAGTCATCATGTTTTTGAAGGAAATGAATTGGATGATTTATGGCTTCTGTTGTCAATTTAATATTAGGTGCAGGATTTGCGGCTTTTAATCTGTCTTCTGTTCCTAACATATTAGCAAATATTGAGGATACTTCACCTAAGCCATTATCGGAATTAGTCCAAGAGTCTCTAATGTTTGGTGCATAGATATTAAATCCAAAGCCTTGGAAATGAGGCTCAGAATTACCTAGAAATTTCTTTGTGGATATGCTCTCAAGAAAAGATTTAAAAGCAGCTTCATCACCTTCTTTGCTTATTACTAAATCCTTAAGAATTTTTGCACTTTGTTTCCCATTAACTTTTGATTTTAAAAGACTAGATGCTTCTTTCAAAGTAGCACTTTTTCCAGCATTATTAGGACCTACAAATACTACTATTTCATTTTTGTCCAACGCAATCTTAGTTCCGTCATTGAATTCTATTTCGCTTATCCAAATTTTTGTCATGTAGATGTGTCTATTTTAGGCTCTCTGCTAACTTATTTATATGCTCAGTTTTAAAAGTAAAAACTAAGGATGTCTATCTTTTTTGGTCGTTTTTACTCAACTATTGTTGAGCATTATTTTATAAATCATCAAACGTAGTTTTAATATTTTTCAAACTTTTTAGACCAACGTATATGTATATTCCTATTGTTTTACAACTGTTAGGCTCCAAAAGTTTCTGTATATATCTCAAATCAGTACTGCTTTTCAACAAATGATTGGCAAAGCTGTGAACCAACCAATGCAATGTTAGCGGTTTATTTATTTTAGCTAATCTAATACTCTTTTTCAATACTGCTTCTAAACTTCTGTCAGAATGGTTGGTTTCTTCTAGTTGTCCTTCAAAAAGACATTTTTTTGGCAGATGTTCTGTATCTGTTGAAATCTTCACCTACAGCTTGCAGGGTAGTAAAGTTTGCAGGTGAAGAACCTGCAAAGCCGGAAATCTGAGTGGCTTTTGTTGAGCCGATTAGGTATTAAAATATTGATATGTTGTCCATTATAGAAATATTGTTTATTTTGCTCTTAATGATTTTCACTGACGAGCTTATAGAAGAATTGGTTAACTGCCCTAAAAGGGTAGTTGATGCACCTAAAGATTCTGGCGTAGGTCGAGGTAGTCGTAAAATAAAGTTCTTGTTGGAATCTGTGGATGGTCAACATTCATTTAGTGGTTTTATCTCTAAAAATTTAACTTTTCAGGAGAACTTTTCAATTGGGTTGGTTTATAATCCAAAAGAAGAAAAAGGCAAAATTGTTTTGGTGAGAGTTAATGGACCGCATGGCCAAAATGAAAATGCTTCTCACCATGAGGGCCCGCATGTACATTTGTCAACTGCAGATAGAATTAATGCAGGGTTAAAGCCGGAAGGAGATATAGAAACTGATGTTCCATATTCAACCATCGAGGATGCTATACAACATTACATAAAAAGAGTTAACATATTACCAGCAGATAGGCAAAAGCACTTTCCGACACCAAATAACCAAATTGATATTAACTTTGATCAAGGCGAAGAACTATAATGGAACAAATAATTAATTATATAAAGCAGGACTTCAATGGAAGGGTTTCTATCAAGCAAAAAAGGCCTGGTATTTATCAATTATTGTTGCCGATTTATCATGAAGACGGCGATATGATAGATTTGTTCATAGCGCCAGTTGGTGATAACAAATTTGCATTGTGTGATTACGGTTTGACATTGCAAAGGCTTTCATACTCTTACGACATTGATACTGAAAACAAAGAATCTATTCTTCAAAAAATTATATCTGAAAATTGTCTTACCGAACAAGAAGGAAATATTTGTTTAGAAACAAAGCCTGAAACTTTATATTCAGATATAATGCACATTACACAAGCTTATGCAAAGATTGGTAGTATGCGGTATTTTAAAAGAGAGGTTATTGAAAACCTGTTTTTTGAAATGTTAGATGAATATATTTTTAGTGACCTTAAAGACTTTAGCCCTCAAAAAAAGGTAATGCCGATTCCTGAACGGGATGATATTGAAGCAGATTATTCTTTTCAGCCTAATGGAAAACCTGTCTATTTATTTGGCGTTAAGGATGTCGCAAAAGCAAGGCTTACAACATTAAGTTATCAAGCCTATTTATTAGGTAACATAAAGTATCATGGTTGGGTCGTAACGGAAAATTTTGAAGCATTGCCAAGGAAGGATAAATTAAGACTTACTAATGTCTGCGACAAACAATTCACTTCTCTTGACGAGTTTAAAATGAAAGCTCGGTCATTTTTAGAAAAGGAAAGATAATTTGTCAAAGCGGGGTCTTCATATAATAGCCTTTGTGCTGTAGCATGAGACCCTGCGTTATCAGATGAAGGGGTATCTTGCAGGAGATACTGGCGCTACAAAAGATTTAGCTACCAATAAGCAGACAATAGCATCTAAAGCAACAGTGCAGGGTCCCTTTCAGTAGACCCCAGGCGGACGAATTATTAATCTGTTACCAATCATCAATGGGGCTTTTAATTTTTTAAGAACTGTTCTTATCCTTCCACAATCCAACCTCTTTTATCATTTGTTGTAAAAACAATTTTTTCAAAACAAAGCCGGAGGCACAAGTTGGGTCATGATATTAATAAGTTCACACGTTGTGTTATCAAATTTTTGTACTGTATTTTATTATTATCATTTAAAAAAGAGATATCAATAAGTTGGATGGCTTTGGGTAACCATGTGTCCAGTTTCTTGTAAACGGAGTTGATTTGTTTTTCATTCAATGTTAAAACCAACCCAAACCGATCAAAATACCCTTTATCAAAATTTTTCTTTTTACCTCCAAATAAAAGTGCAGTTTCATCCGTATCCTTTGGCAAGATGATTTTTACATTTAACAAATCATACGCAGGCGAGAGTACCCATCCGATATCTGGCAGCCACATAGAGAAATTTTTTAAGTGCATATCGTTATTGCCAATGATAAAGTTGAATAGCGTGAGTTCAAAAAAGCGAAGCTTATCCATTAAGGTATTTACTGAAATTTCTCCAATGGTTTTACCAAGGTTTTCCATTGTTCCTAAATACTTGTCGTCTAATTCCAGGATTTGCAAAAAGTCAATCATGTGTATTTTAGAATTGTCTTTTTTTCGGTCGATACGTTTGGTGATGTAGCACAATTCGCCTGAGGCCAATCGAATCATATTGGAAGGAACCACTTCTATTTTAAAGAGTTCTGCTAATTTCATGGATAAATGTTCATTTTCCGGCATCTGTTCGTATTGTGCATTTTGTGGTTTTAAAATATACAATCCTTCCAGTGCATCCATAATGGTTAAACGGCCATTATGGCCATCTTCCAAAGTGTTTTTTATCCAACCAAGAGATAATTTAGGTTGCACGCCCGGAACAGTTACCGACAATTCTACGGCTTCCTTTGCTAATTTTTCCATCTCATCTAACCGATAAGGCAAAGCTGGCGCAGACTTAGTACCATAGAAAGCTTTGATACATTTAGTATGGTAATCACCTGTATCATTTGCATCTAATTCCTTATAACAATACAAACACTTAGTCATCTTGTTTTTCAATTATAGGGTGAACACTAACGGCCCCTATCGTGTTTTGACAGCAAGCCAAAAGCAGTCCCATTCGATCATTTTTGTTGATTTTCCAACTTTCTGCTGCAATTGTTAATAGCCAACCTTCAGGAATTAATCCATCGAAAAATGGAAAAAGTCGCTTACTTCTATATGGGTTTTTGGTAACCGGCATTTGGAAAACAATAAATAACTCAGGGTGATTTTGTACATATTGTTCCTCATATGTGAATTCATACTCGCCTGTATCCAGCTCTTTTAGCACACCTGCCTGAATGTTGTTATATTTAATAATAGCTTGTCTCATCTTTATTTTTCATATACTGGTCCTAAAACATGGCCAAACATCTTCAACACCTGATTTACTTTTGATAAACTCAGATTGTCCTTTCCTTGCTCAATTTTTCGTATTACAGTTAACGCAACACCCGCCTTCATAGCAAATTCCTCCTGTGTAAGCTTCAATTGTTTCCGTCTTGTTTTAACAAATTCCGTTATAGTATTCATTTTTATATGCTTTAGCATACAAAAATAGTGAATAAAGCAAAATTATATGCAATTAAGTATAATTATTTGTATTTACGTAAAATTATATGCGGTTAGATATATTTTTTGAGGATTTTCACAAACTTTCCGCCGTGGTTGGGTTCTTCACCAACCATTTCTACTTCTCATCCCTGGTAATGAGATAAAAACTCCCATTCATTTTCTTTTCCGAAATAAAAAGATGCTGAAGAGTACCTATAGTTGTACAGATATTCACACATACCAGCTACTAACACCTTTAGTCCCGGCAGGTTCTCCTCTCTTAGCCCTGTGAGAATGTTGAGGGAACCTGACGTTTACTTTGGCTATAAATATAATTACACATTGCAGGTTCCCTTGGCTCTGCTGCTAAACCTTTACAAGGAGAACCTGCAAAGACGAAAAAGTTCTAAGAAAAAACAATAGAAGGTTTTGGATTTCTAACTCATTATTTGGGCTAAAGCATTTCGATAAGTAAGCTACTTTTTCCCGTACTTCAGTCGCAGGTGATAACACCTTGCGACGGCTGTTATGCAACAGTCGAGTAAGCAAGGGCATTTCAGCCCAAGCTTCTCACAGAACCGTACTTGAGCCTCTCAACTCATACGGCTCTTGTTATCCATCATGCTTTTACTCCCAATCGCCAATGGTAGAATAGTGCAGGTCTTTCTGATTGTATCTTTTGATATTTCTCATACATCCATCCTGTACCTCTTAACTTGTATTTGTTCTTTATCCATCGGCGTATTAGTTCATTCAGGTAATAAAACACACCGTATGCTACATGCCTGTTGAACTTTGCGTAGTAGTTAATCCATCCCCTGATTTTGGGGTTAAGCTTATCTGCAAACCATTCCAATGTTTGATTGCTCCATCGTATTTTGATTACTTCTCTTAGCTTTTCTCTGATGCTGGACTTTGCCTTTTGGCTAATGGCAGCATTGAAAACCACTAAGCGTTTCTTTCTTCCAAACTTGTCCTTCACCGTTCGTGGCTGGAAGCTGTAACTCAAAAAGGTAAAGCTGTTATTATCGTACTTTTCAGTGCGAAAATAGTTTTTGCAATACACAATCTTTGTCTTGTCGGGATGCAGTTCCAGTTCATACTGTCGCATTCTTTCCTTTAGCTTTTCCAATAACTGTTCGGCTTCGTCTTTGCTTTTACAATGAATGACAATGTCGTCTGCATATCTTTCAAAGGGGTTTTGCGGATGCGCCTCATCCATCCATTTGTCCATCGCATGGTGTAGGTAAATGTTGGCAAACAAAGGACTAATGACACCGCCTTGCGGTGTGCCTTTCGTTCTTGCTGCTATACTTCCATCTTCCTGCTCCACGCCTGCTTTCAGCCACCGCTCTGAATACATCAGCACCCATTTTTCATCGGTGTGTTGTTGCAGCAGTTCCAGCATTAACGCATGGTTGATGTTGTCAAAGAACCCTTTGATGTCCACATCAATCACCCAAGCATATTGGATACAATTTTCCTGGCATTGTTTGATTGCATCATGTGCACTTCTACCCGGCCTGTATCCAAATGAACTGTTGTGAAAGAGTTGTTCTAACGAAGGTTCTAAGTAATCTTTTAATACGCCTTGTGCAATGCGGTCGCTAACCGTGGGTATGCCCAACGGTCGGGTGCCTCCTTGCTTCTTGGGAATAAATACCGTTCGCACAGGTGGTGGAAAATAGCTGCCAGAGGTCATGCGGTTCCAGATTTTGTACAGGTTCGATGGCATGTTTTCATTGAACTGTTCAATGCTTTGCCGATCTATGCCTGCACCACCGTTTTTCGCAGTCACTTTCAGGTAACTGTTGTAAACCATCCACTTACTAATCGGTAACGACTTTGTCATTTCTTTCATCATCTTCCCCCACCTTCCGGCAGGGTTGTTTTAAAATAATTTGACCGGATAACCGAAGCCCTTCGCTCCATTTCCATTACAGAAACTTCATCACTACTATGGCTTCGTCCGACGCTTCTTAATGCTTCTCCTATCCCTCGGATAGAATTGTGTAACAATGATAACCGACAGCGACTTTTGTCACATTGGTGCTCTTTTAAGAAACTCTTATTACAGCTTATAGCGCATCACTAAGGAAGCCTCTCACGTTCCAAATAAAAGCCTGTGTAAAGCTCCTGCCGCCTTAATGCCGGTCTGCCTGTAACCAGTA
>JANPHE010000182.1:0-1827 GCA_031424295.1 Segetibacter sp.
TAGCCCAATAACGGCTACTTTATCACCAATAGCGACCGCAGAATATCCTTTATCTCGCAATTCATAAATCAAATCAATAGCATCTACCACTCCTTCCAGTTCTTCTCCTTGTATGCCCAACGATCGGGTTAGCCCTACACCAATGCCCAAATAAACAGCGTCGTATTGTTCCTTTAGCTCATCTATGGTAATATCTTTTCCCAGCGTTTGATTGTATTTTACTTCTATTCCGCCAATTGAAAGAATGTAATTGACTTCGTCTTCACAGAACTGCGGAGTAACTTTATAGGCAGCAATTCCATAGGTCATTAGACCACCGCCTTTGGCTTCTTTTTCATAAATAGTCACATCTATTCCCTCGCGACTAAGCGTATGTGCACAAGAAAGTCCGGCAGGTCCGGCACCTACAACAGCTACTTTTTTGCCAATTGAAGGTTTGCGGTCAAACAATTTCCATTTGTCCTCTATAGCTTTTTCTGTGGCATAGCGCTGAAGTTTGGCAATGGGAATAGGGGGTTCTTCCATAAAGTTGAATACACAAGCACCTTCACACAGTTTTTCAACCGGACAAACTTTGCCACAACCTGCTCCAAAAATGTTGGATGACAAAATAGTTCTTGCCGAACCTTTGATATCTTCAGTCGCAATCTGCTTAATAAACTTTGGAATGTTGATGCTGGTAGGGCAGGACTTCATACACGGAGCATCGTAACAAAAAATGCATCTGTTTGCTTCTACCAAAGCACCATCGTGTGTATCAAATGGCGGATGAATATCAGCAAAGTTGTTATTGTATTCTGTTATAGAAAGCCTATTGTTTAAAATTGACATAGCGCTGTTGTTTTTTTGAACGTGGATGGCATAGATTGAATAGTTCGATCAATCTGTCATAATTCTTAAAATCAGTCTTCACCGCATGCTAAACTAATTAAAGTTCCACTAACTTACCATAAGTTTCTGGTCTGCGATCTCTGAAAAACTGCCATGTGCTTCTTACTTCATCTATCATATCGAGGTCGAACTCGGCTATTAATAGTTCATCTTTATCTTCTGAAGCCTCTGCAAAGATTTGTCCTCTTGGATTTACAAAATACGATGTACCATAAAATTTACCCAGGTTCCAAGGTTTTTCTTCGCCCACCCGGTTTATGCAACCCATGAAATAACCATTAGCAACCGCATGTGCAGGCTGCTCTAGCTTCCATAAATATTGAGATTGACCTACCGTAGTGGCAGATGGATTGTAAACGATTTCTGCACCATTCAAACCCAGGCATCTTGCACCATCCGGAAAGTGTCGGTCGTAACAAATGTACACTCCAACTTTTGCATACTTTGTCTGGAAGACTGGATAACCCAAATTGCCGGGTTTGAAAAAGAATTTTTCCCAAAATCCACCAGTATGTGGAATGTGGTTCTTACGGTATTTGCCAAGGTAAGTACCATCGGCATCTATAACTGCTGCGGTATTGTATAAAAATCCAGCTTGCTCTTTTTCATAAACAGGTACAATAATTACCATGTTGTAATTTTTAGCATATGCTTGCATCCTTTCTGTAGTAGGTCCGGGCACAGTTTCAGCTGAGGCATACCATGCTTTGTCTTGTCCTGGACAGAAATAGGGCGTATTGAAAATTTCCTGGAAACATAGAATATTAACCCCTTGTTCACCAGCTTTTTCAATCAAAGGAATGTGCTTTCGCTCCATCGCTTCCATTATTTCTGCTATTGTTCCTTCTCCTTCAGTTTTAGGAAGGCTCATTTGGATAAGACCTGATTTTATTATTCTTGGCATTTTTTAAAGTTTAGAATTAAGAGTTAAGAATT
>JANPHE010000183.1:0-9588 GCA_031424295.1 Segetibacter sp.
CGACGATTTTACAGAAAAAGCGCATCATGATTTTTCTGACTTAAGCAAGGAAATCATTGAAAATAGAAGAATATTAAAAGAAGTAATGGAACAAAATGGATTTGTAGCACTACCGACAGAATGGTGGCATTTTTCCTTCCCCAATGCTGCTCAACAATTTGAGGTTTTGAATCTTAATTTTAAAAAACTGTCGAAACTTCAAAGATAAAGTAGGCACCTATACTTTCCTTCTAAAAAAAATGAAATAGGCGATTACTCTTCGAAACAATATTTTAAATAAAAACGGGTATTGATCAAAAAAAATATTTGTATGACAATTGTTTATCGTAATATTGCAATATTAAACTTTAGATATGGGCGCAACTAAGACAGAACATTTCACCGATAAGCAAAACGAAATTGCAACCCTTGCAAAAGCATTGGGGCATCCTGCCCGAATTGCCATCCTAGAATATTTACTAAAGGTTGATACTTGTATTTGTGGCGATATCGTAAACGAATTGCCATTAGCACAGCCCACAGTTTCGCAACATCTAAAAGAATTGAAAAACGCGGGACTAATAAAAGGCGATATCGAAGGAAACACCATTTGCTATTGCATTGATGAAAAAGTATTAAATAAACTAAAAACTTATTTCGAAAACATCACAACTAAATTGGAAAAGAAAAAAAGTCAGTGTTGTTAAGGAAAGTAGACAGTGATTAGTTGACAGTAAACAGTGGACAGTGAACAGTATACAGTGATAAATTTAAAACTGACAACTGGCCACTGAATACTGACTACTGAAAACTGACTACTGAAAACTGACAACTGGCCACTGATTCCAGGCAAATGAACACTGACCACTGACTACTGAAAAAGACGGACCATTTAAAAAATAAAAACATGAAATTATCAGAAATAAAAAAACATCTTTCATCAGCCGAGACGGTAAATTTTAAACTGCCAACAGGTGCTTATGTTCCAGAACATTTCCACGTTACAGAAGTAGGGTTAGTTACTAAACACTTTATTGATTGTGGCGGTGTTGAGCGTTTGGAAAAAGTTGTGAACTTTCAACTTTGGGATGCCAACGACGTTGAACATCGTTTAAAACCCCAAAAATTATCTAACATCATTGCATTGTCTGAAACCAAATTAGGTATTGGCGATTTAGAAATTGAAGTAGAATATCAATCCGACACCATCGGTAAATACGGTTTGCATTTCAATGGAAAAGATTTTGTACTGGTTCCAAAACATACTGCTTGTTTGGCAAGCGATGTTTGCGGTATTCCACCAGCAAAACAAAAAGTTCAAATGCAGAATTTGCAAACAGCAGATGAAAGGTGCTGCACACCAGGCGGAAGTTGTTGCTAATGAAAAGAAAAGTAAACAATGGACAGTGAAAAGTAAACAGTGGACAGTGAAAAGTGGACAGTAGACAGAAAACATTGGATTGTAAATAGAGAAAAGTGGACAGTAAACAGTGGATAATAAACAGTGGACAGTGAAATGTAAATAGTGAACAGTGAGCAGTGACAACTGCCACCTGACTACTGATTACTGACTACTGTCTACTGTTTACTAAGAGCATAAAATAAAAATTGATGCAAATATTAAGATTTGAAGACATCGTTGCATGGCAGAAAGCACAGGATTTTACAGCTGAAATCTACAGTTGCTTTAAAGACAATAAGGATTGGGATTTTAGAAACCAAATATGCAGGGCATCGGTATCGGTTTCAAATAATATTGCCGAAGGCTTTGACAGAATTTCAAATGCTGATTTTAGGAGATTTTTGTTTATGTCATTAGGCTCTTGTAGCGAAGTAAAATCAATGCTTTACTTGGCAGCACGCCTAAATTATTTATCCAAAGAAAAGTCGCAGGAGTTAATTGCCATTGTTACCGAAATATCAAAAATTATAACCGGACTAATAAAATCATTAAAAACTAAGTAAACAATGGGCAGTAAACAGGGAACAGTGGACAGTAAAAAGTAAACAGTGAACAGTGGACAGTAAAAGTGGCCAGTAAACAGTAAAAAGTAAACAGTAAGCAAATTGACCACTGACCTACTGTCAACTGACTACTGACTACTGTCAACTGACCACTGACTATTGACCACTGATCTCCAAACCACCCACAACTAAATAACTATTATGAACATTGCACTATTCAGCGACATCCATGCGAACCTTCCAGCATTGAAAGCATTCTTTAAAGATGTGGACAGCCGAAACCCTGATGCTATTTATTGCTTAGGCGATTTGGTGGGCTACAACATTTGGGCTAACGAAGTAGTCAATGAAATTAAAAACCGCAAAATTCCAACCATTGCAGGTAACTACGATTTTGGGATTGGACGAATGAGCAAAGAATGTGGCTGCGCCTACAAAACTGATCATGAAAAAGACAATGGCAAAATTTCTATCGCTTTCACCAACTCAATAATGAAAGACGAAGAAAGAAAATATTTACGTACACTTCCTGCACATATCAAAGTGGAGTTTCAACTCAACGAGGACAAATTGAATTTACTTTTAGTCCATGGCAGCCCACGAAAAATAAACGAATATCTTTTTGAAGACCGTGAAGAAAAAAGTATGCTTCGCATTATGGAAGATGCAGATGCAGACATTATGTGTTTCGGACATACCCACAAGCCTTACCACCGCATATTAAATTCAGGCATTGAAGGAAAAAATCATTTTCGTCATGCAATAAATATCGGTTCAGTTGGAAAACCAAAAGACTGCAACCCCCAAGGCGGTTATGTTATGGTTACCATTAGCGAAAACAGTTCTATACTGGACAATGACAGCATCAAAGTAGAATTTATCCGCTTTAATTACGATATAGAAACAGCCGCAAAAGCTGTTGAAGAAAGCCCTTTGCCAAATGAATTTGCTGATATGTTAAGAAAAGGAATTTAATATGATAGAAATGATTCCAATGCTCCCTCAACATTGGGAAGCAGTAAAAACAATTTATGAAGAAGGAATTGCCACAGGCAACGCAACTTTTCAAACTACTGCCCCAAATTGGCAAGAGTGGGACAATGCCCATATAAAAACTTGCAGAATTATAGCCACAGAAAAAGATGAAGTATTGGGTTGGGCTGCACTTACACCGGTATCAAGTAGGTGTGTGTATGCAGGAGTTGCAGAAGTTAGTGTGTACGTTGCCGCGAACGCAAGAGGAAAAAATATAGGCAATTTGTTATTAAAAGAATTGGTTCACCAGAGTGAGGAAGTTGGCTATTGGACCTTACAATCTGGCATATTTCCAGAGAATAAAGCTAGTATTTACATACACGAAAAAAATGGTTTCAGGATGGTCGGTTATCGGGAAAGAATCGGGAAAATGGAAAACGTATGGCGTGATAATATTTCACTTGAAAGGCGAAGTAGTAAGATTGGAATTGACTAAGAGAAAATCAACATAGTAAATTATGAATGCAACAAATTGCAATCCGATACAAAGAAAAAAATTAAGTTTCCTTGATCGTTATTTAACGCTCTGGATTTTTATAGCAATGTTGATAGGCGTTGGTATTGGCTATCTATTACCCAATTCCTCACTGTTTATCAATTCCTTTTCTAGCAGTACTACCAATATTCCATTAGCAGTGGGATTAATTTTGATGATGTATCCACCATTGGCAAAGGTGCGGTATGAAAAAATGGGAGAAGTATTTAAGAACACCAAAATATTGAGTGTTTCGCTGCTGCTGAATTGGATAATTGGACCCACACTCATGTTTTTATTGGCTATCCTGTTCTTTCATAGCCAACCTGATTACATGATGGGTTTAATTCTGATAGGCATTGCAAGATGTATTGCCATGGTGATTGTTTGGAATGAATTAGCAAACGGTAGCAGAGAATATGCAGCAGGCTTGGTAGCCCTCAACAGCATATTTCAAATATTATTTTACAGTGTGTACGCATGGTTTTTTATCACCTTTTTGCCACCTTATTTTGGTATAAAAAGTACAGAAGTTAATATCACTATTGGTCAAATAGCAGCAAGCGTTTTAATCTATTTGGGTATTCCATTCTTTGCGGGAATTGTTAGTCGCTATCTTCTTATAAAATGGAAAGGCGTAGAGTGGTTCAACAACAAATACATTCCAGCCATTTCGCCAATAACATTGATTGCATTGCTTTTTACGATTGTCTTAATGTTCAGCCTAAAAGGAAAACTGATTGTTCAAATACCTTTCGATGTATTGAAGATTGCAATTCCATTGGTTATTTATTTTATCATAATGTTTTTCGTTAGTTTCTTTATCGGCAAAAAAATGGGTGCTGATTATTCTAAAAATACAGCAATCGCATTTACCGCTACAGGCAACAATTTTGAATTAGCCATTGCAATAGCCATCGGCATCTTTGGCATCAATAGCGGACAAGCTTTTGCAGGTGTAATTGGTCCTTTAGTAGAAGTGCCTGCATTAATCCTATTGGTCAATGTTGCTTTCTGGCTTAAGAAGAAATGGTATTCTAATAAATAGCTTAAAAACTAAAATTAACCAGTAAAATCATCAGATTTAATCCACACATTTACTATTCAAAAAACGCCAATAAAATCGAACTCAATACCGGAAATATTTAGCACTCAAAATCACACGCTAATATTATATATTTGAAGTTGGGCAAATATTGAAACCATTATAGAACGCAACAAACAGCTTTTATAAATGATTCTTCAATATTTTCATTTGAATAGTGAATAACTAAATTGCTATAATTGTAAATTATATGAAACAAACCAGGATTAAATTCAAATTCTCAGAGACATTAATAACATTATTGTCTGCCTTTTTTATTATTCAATCGTTCGCGCAAATCACAGAAAAGAATTACAAAATTTATTCAACAAAAGCCAACAAGGAAGTAACGATGGATAGCATAGCAGAGGATATGAAAAACTTCGATGTACTTTTCTATGGAGAAGAGCACAACGACTCTGTTACTCATTATTTGGAAAGCAAAATATTTGAATTGCTTATAAATAAGTTTGGAAGAACCCTTTCACTTTCGCTGGAAATGTTTGACCGAGATGTACAAACAGTAATGGATGAATATCTCACAGGAGGAATAAGGGAAAAAAACTTCATTAAAGATGCACGGGCATGGAACAATTATAAGGATTACAGACCAATGGTAGAACTAGCTAAATCAAATAATCTGGCTGTCATTTGCGCAAATGCAGCAGGAAGGTATACTAATCTTGCAGGAAGAAAAGGTCAGGAAGCTTTGGCAAAATTATCAGAAGAATCGAAAAATTTCTTTGCGCCATTGCCCTACGACACGGCTACCGGTAAGTATTATGATAAGCTTATGCAGTTAACTGGTCATGGCCCGGCAATACAAACAGATACTTCAAAAAAATCATTGCCAACAATGCCGATGGGTGCTGTGAATTTAATTGTAAGTCAATCTTTGTGGGATGCAACAATGGCTTATTCCATTTCTACTTACTTAAAGAAAAACAAGGGCAAAAAGGTAATTCAAGTAAACGGAAGGTTTCACAGCGATGAAGGTTTTGCCATCGTAACACAACTAAAAAAATATAGCCCAAAAGTAAAACCACTCATTATTTCTGCAGGTTCGGATGAAACCTTTCCGAATATAGACTGGGCAAACTTCAAGGGATTAGGTGATTACGTAATCATTACAGACCCTAATGTACCAAAGAGTTTTTAGAGCCGGGCGCTATCATTCAACCAAATAATAAAAGAAAAAGGCAAAGAAAAATTACCATCACAAAAATAAAATTTTGACCATGGGATTAAAAAATTTCATCGCTAACTATTCAACCTTTAATGATTGGGCAAACAATGAAATAGTAAGGTGGTTAAAGGGGATTGACAGAGCACTTTTGTATCAAAAAACGCCATCCAGTTTTGCTTCTATGGATTATACATTACAACATATTTTACGTACACAAGTTTTTTGGCTAGCCTTTATTACCAATCAAGATACGTCGCAACTCAATTGGAATGTGAGAGAAAATGAAGTAGAAAATATTTTGGAAGAACTCTTAATCGTTTCTGATAAAATGAAAGTTAGTTTCTCTTCTTTTTCTGAGGAAGATCTTGAAACCATTTTGCATTTAGATACCCCATGGGCAAAAAATGATTTAAGCAGATATGAATACATTGTTCATATCATTAACCACGGAAGCTTTCACAGAGGCCAAATCGTAACGATGGCAAGGTGTATTGGGATAAATGAAGGCATTGTAAATACCGATTACAATATATTTCTTTCCCCCAAAGAAATTAAAAAATAAATGTGCATGGCAAAATAGTAGAATCTGCTTTAGCAAAAACCTGATACCGCATTGTTTCCAATATGACAATCCTTTAAAATTGTTACCAATAAAAAAGGCTACCATAATTAAGGACAGACGATTGGTGAAAGTAGCATTACCTTCACCGTCTTACTCCGGCTTGTTTAAAACACTCTTTGCAAAAAATATTCAACAGCCTCATAGACAGTTTTATAGAAAATAAAGTAGGTATAGCAGAAGACTTCATCAATGCATCGCTATCAATACAACTTAAAGATAATCTCAACATTCTATTTGCTAACAACCAGCTAAACGCTGCCGGTACGGGAAAGGTGGAAGTAGATCATAATAAATTGTTCAGGAGTGATCTCATTTATTGGCTTGATCGTAAACATGAAAACGTTTATGAAAATAAATTTCTTGATCTTATTGATGGTTTTATAAAGCATTAAAACGAAACTTGTTATACCGGCATCACGGGATCTGAATTTCATTACACACTATATAAAAAAGACAGTTTTTATAAACATCATATTGATCAATTTCAAAATAGCGACAGTAGGAAGTATTCTATGATCATATACCTCAATGAAAACTGGCAAGAAAAAGACAGTGGGGAACTAAGAATTTATCATGCCAATACAGAACAAGATGTTCCACCTACACCGGGCAAGACTGTCTTTTTTAAAAGCAACGAATTGGCTCATGAGGTTTTGATTACCCATAAAAACAGAATGAGTATTATAGGGTGGTTGAAAACATAAATGAATATAGGATGTATGATTTATAATGTAGGATTTATGATGTAGGATGTAAGATGTATGATGTAGGATGTTCGTTAGTTGAAAACATATTTTGATTTGGCACTATTGACTGGAACTTGGCCTTACCTTTACAAATATGGATTGGTACGAATTAAAAGTAAGCAGAGAATTAAGGGCTTGGCAAAGCCAAATGATGAAGAAACCTTCCTTTCTTAATCGCTTATCTAAAAAGTGGCAGGATAAGATAAATAGTCTAATACCTGAGAAAGCACACGCTATCATCACGTCCACCATCAAACAAATGTTTCGGGCGGTACTTTTTGGATCGGAACTAACAACTTCAAAAAACCAGGCTGAAGGAAATCTTCAATTGCGGGAAGCAGTTATTCTGGAAAAAATAAAATTCTATAAAAAAACAGCCGCTGTTGAAGGAGGTATAACCGGGGCGGGCGGTATCCTAATGGGCTTAGCAGATTTTCCATTGTTTATGGCCATTAAAATTAAGTTGCTTTTTGAAATAGGCTCAACATATGGGTTTGACATGACAGACTACAGAGAAAGGGTGTACTTATTATCAATTTTCCAATTAGCATACTCTAGTCAGGAAAAAAGAACTGAAGTGTATTTGAGGATTAAAGATTGGAAGCTGTTCAGTGCTCAATTGCCTGATGACATTCACCAATTTGACTGGCGCACTTTTCAGCAGGAGTACAGGGATTATATTGACCTGGCCAAGATTGCACAGTTGATACCTATAATTGGCGCTCCGGTAGGTATAGTGGCCAATTATACACTGGTAACCAAGTTGGGCAAAATGGCTATGAATGCCTATAGAATGCGTTTGAATGCAATGGAATTGCTAACGAACAAATAACGGCCTCGGTAGAAAATTTTAATTGTAAATTCTTATTCTCTTCAATAATAAATTGAATGAATTTCGGCAGGTGTTCTTTTCCTGCAAATCCACACATTATAGTTGGTCAAAAAGTACCATTTCTTACTCGCCTTTTTACAAAAGCCACCGACTGAATGACGGTGGTATAATCGTCAACCCGTCCACAACAATTCTTTTTTCAAGACTGGAAACGATAATGTCCTTGTATTTGTCAAGCTTTAGCAAGTGCTTCTTTTCCAAATGACCAGGCGGGCATTCTAAAATGGTAGCAGTGAAATAGTCTGGATAATATTCGCTAAAATTTATAGTCGAATGTAAGAAAAACTATAATAAATGAGTACGCCATTGCAGGTGAAGTACACCCTGCAAGGGCGTTGCATAAATACTCATTTTTTTGTTGACACCCGAAACGGCAAAATTGTATTTTCTATTCCGCTGAGGCGGATCATCCTTAGGTTACCTATTCTACTACTACTTGGAGGCAGTCAATAACTTTTCAAGTTTTTCCAGCCTTGACTGTAATAGTTCATTCTGTTTCTTAAGATCTATGATAGTTTGTTGTTGTTCTTGCACTGCCTTTACCAGTGGCACTACAAATGTCTCATAAGAGAGGCCATAGTGGTCTTTTTCATTTTCAGGCTTTTTAATACCATCAAAGTCATAACCGGATTGGTGTGCTGCAGCTTCTACTTCCTGTGCAATAAAACCACTTACACGGATAGCTTCTTTGTTGCGGATATTTTCATCCATATCTGCTTTCATTTGTGCGGTCATTTTATCTTCGTCTTTACCATAAATGCTTATCCCCCACAGCTTGTGGATAGCCTTTACATCTAAATGGTAAGTTACCGGACGGAGGCGCAGAATAAAATCAAGACCTTTCACATCTTCATTTACACCTGTTTTTATTCTTCTGTCCGATGCATAGTTGGTCCAGTTGGTATAGCCGCCGCAAAATTGTGTAGTAGTATTGCCAAGTTGGGCAGTATTATTTCCATTTATATAACCGCTTGTCCCAATTAGGGTACTATTATTTCCCTTTACATGAGCGGAACTGCCGATAATTACATTGTTACTGCTGTTTACAACATCTACATCAGTATAACTACCTACAGCAGTATTATTATTTCCTGTTGCATTGTCGCTAAGCGAAGAGTTGCCCAGTCCGGTATTACCGTTACCAATAGTGTTGTAGTAGCCTGACCCACCGCCATAGAAAGCATTGTTTCCGCCGGTAGTAGTGTATAAGCCTGCAACCCAACCCATCGCAGTATTACCTTCGCCTGTTGTATTATTTTTTAAGGTATAGGCACCTACTGCAGTATTATCAATTGCGCTGGTATTAGCGTACAAAGCATCGTGTCCAATTGCCGTATTATCATATCCATTTACATTTGAGAAAAGCGCACTAGAGCCTGCACTTGTATTACCGTTACCGGTAATGTTAGAAAGTAATGCATTTGATCCCATTGCAGTATTATCTTTTCCAGTTGTAGTCGAAAAAAGAGATTTATACCCAATGCCTGTATTATCGTTTCCGGTAGTATTCTGATAGAGAGAGGATCTTCCCACCCCGGTATTATAATAACCAAATGAATTGTAATATCCACAATTGGAGCCGATAAAAGTATTATACAACCCCT
>JANPHE010000184.1:0-1500 GCA_031424295.1 Segetibacter sp.
ACATTCGTATAGATTCGTAATTCGTAACCCATCGCCCATTCGACTCCGCTCAGGGCAAGCATTTTCGCTCCCGATAGCTATCGCATTAGCGTCAGGCTAAGCGGCCATATTAAAGTGGTATTGTTCCGCATTTTCTCTGTCTTTTCGACTATCATAGAGGCAATGTTTCTTTACTTGTTCAAGGATTGATTTGCTGTTTTTGGCTGAAAGGATTTCGGCAAAGTGATGACAAAAAAAGTTTGCCATTTTAAGTAAACTTAATTTCGAGGCTTCCGTCTTCATATGTATTTGTTTTTCATAATAGCTCAGCCATATAACATGGAATAAATAGATGTAGATTAACATAAGGTAAATGTTGCATTTAACTCTTGATTCATTTTTGCATTGGAGTTGCATTAACTTTTCTAAGGAGAAACAACTCTTCCAGCTTTTAAAAATAATCTCTATTCTCCACCTTAGTTTGTAGAGTTGGGCTATTTCTTTCGCATTACATTTTTCCATTGGTATATTGGTGACGAACACGTTATAACCTAATAATTCATAATAATATTTCGAATGATTTAATCTTAAATCTCTGTCACTGCGCGCCTTTCGTTTTCGAGCATCTGACTGCTGTTTTGGAATTGGAACGATCACCAATCGACACTTTATTTGATGAGTTTTTCCGATTAATACTTCCGCATCTATAAAACCCTTTTTACGGAGTATTTTGAATATATTAATTTCCTCCTTTGTCTTCACATCATAAACTCTAACATTAAACCCTTTTCTTGCGACAAAGTATATCCCTTGTTCTATAAACTTCGTCATTACACTTAACACTGTAAAACCTAAATCACGGATGCACAGATCTCCTCTTTTTAAAAAAGGCAGCACATCACCTGAAAGACTTTGATCATTGTTTCTAAAGCTATGCAGATGAAAAAAACTAAAATTGCTTTTTGTTAAATTGAACATTGCATGGATTTTTGCATGTGATTTATTGATTCCATTTGAAACATTCCCTGGAAAAACATTGCTTAATTCATCTGGTAGGTGTATCGTTGTACTATCGTCAATATAAACATTTTTAAAATGCTTTAGAGTTCCCTTCAACTTAATTGAACCAGACAGAAGAGTCTCTTGCATCACGCATTCGAGCACCTTTTTGATAAATGATTCTGTCTGTAACGACATCCGTTCAAAAACTGACTGCTTTGAAATTGTCTGCCCGACCAATAGGCCAATCTCAATGGCCCAATCGGAAAAGGTATTCCGCTTCTTTGACACCATCAATAAAAAGCCAAAAATGAGCGCTGTTGGCGATATTTTACCGCTTTTTCTCTTAGTATAATCACATATGCAAGCTATTTTGTTAATAGTTTTTGCATCTAAATTCCGGAAAAATACATTTACTTTGGAATGGGATTTAATCCTACTGGAGTTGTTTGTTTTCATTAGTCGTATTTTGAAAAACAAACAGCTCCTTTTATTTGATACTTTCTAACCGGTTCCTCTCCA
>JANPHE010000185.1:0-7575 GCA_031424295.1 Segetibacter sp.
CTTTCCTCTGTGGAATAGGTCGTAAAGAACTTGTCTATCTTCATAAGTACTAATATTATTAGCAAATATATGCTAATAATATTAGCCTGCACTCAATTGCGGATAGTCATTAAATCTTTGAACTATATTTATAGAAGAAACTTGTGAATAATGAAAAATTAAAGCAAAAAAATTATCCCCAATTGAATGAAAAAAAGAGGAAAACAACGAAACAATTAGTACTGTAGACAAATGAAATGAAAGTATGTTTTTTAGACTTTTCATGTTAACAACCAAGTTTTACTTTAAGTTGTTGCAAAGTCATTTTCTTATCCAAAAAATCTTTTACAGCCTGATAGTCAGGTCTCGCAATTGGACATCGAAGAATATATAACGAAGCATTTCTACTATTTCGATTAATAAAAGTTTTGAATTTTTCGTGAAATAGTTCCATAAGTAACTGGTGTGCGTAAAGCAGTAATCGTCTAGATTTTTGCTTTTAAAATTTCAAATTAATCATTTTTCCTTCTAAAATTGCATAATTGTTATTCAGTTTTTTCCTGAAAAGAGAATCAAAACTAAATTATCAATCTTTTCATCTACAATCTACTTACCCAACTATCAGCACCGGTATTTTCAACTGATGCCTTACCTTATCTACCGTTTCTCCATAGAGGTAATCCATAAAGCCCATGTGCCGGTGACTGCCCATCACCAACATATCTGCATTGGCTTCGTTTACCAGTCTAACTATTTCTTTTGTACGGGTGTGGTATCCTAATTTTCCTTCTACTACAAACCCTTTTGCTTTTAATTGATCAACATAAGACTCCATGTGTAACTTATCATTTCGGGTTTCATAATCATCCGTTACCTCGCCCAATGCCCGGGCTGATGCACTTTCTACTATGTGTATCAGCACATATTTTGTATCGCTTGTACCTTGAGAGGTAGCATGGGCTATCAACTTCTCATCGTTGTTGCTAAAATCAAGTGCTACTGCTATGCACGTCATAGCGGGAATTGAAAAATTTTGCAAAACAGCAGCGTCTGTATGCATTCTTGTAGTTCCTATTTTTCGCTTATTTACACTCAGCGGCAATACGGTCATCAAGATAAACAATGCTACAAACAATACAACTGATATGATGATCACAATTAACCATCCCACCCCAATGCCTGTTTCCATAGCACCTGAAATTTCATTGGCCACCATTTTCACATTCAGGGAAACCAATATAATAGCTATCAACCATGCAAGAACTTTCACCGGCCATTTTATGGCAAAAGAACCCATCGTGGTTTTATCGCTTACAAAATGGATTAATGGAATGATAGCAAAACCCAATTGTATGCTGAGAATAACCTGGCTAAAGATCAATAAGCTATCAACTTTTTCTTCTCCAAAATAAAGAATGACCAATACTGCTGGCACGATGGCTAATAATCGGGTGATCAACCGCCTGATCATCGGGTTAATTCTCAGATTCAGATAACCTTCCATTACAATTTGTCCAGCCAATGTACCGGTAATGGTAGAACTCTGTCCCGCGGCTATCAAAGCGATGGCAAACAAGGTGGGGGCAAGTGAACTGCCTAACAATGGCTCCAACATACTATGGGCAACTTTCAACTCTGCTACATCTGTTCTGCCCGTTACATAAAAGGTAGATGCTGCTAACACGAGAATAGCAGCGTTTACAAAGAAGGCAGCGTTTAACGCAATAGTACTGTCTATAAGGTTAAACTTTAGTGCTTGTTTGATAGCCGATTTGGTATTGGCTATCTTCCTTGTTTGTACAAGTGCAGAATGTAAATAGAGGTTGTGCGGCATTACAGTAGCACCAATGATACCTATAGCTATATACAATGCAGCATCATTAGGAATGGATGGTACAAACCCTTTTACCAATTCTCCCATATCGGGTTTCGCCAACAACATTTCTACCAAAAATGAAAGACCTATAATGACTACCAAGCCAATAATAAAGCCTTCCATTTTTCGCATGCCTAAACGTTGCAAATAGAATAATAAAAAAGTATCTAAAACGGTAATAGACACTCCCCAAATTAAAGGCAATCCTGTAAGCAATTGAATACCGATAGCCATTCCCAATACTTCTGCCAAATCACAAGCAGCAATTGCCAGTTCTGCTAATATATACAATGCAAAATTTACAACAGGAGGATAGGTTTGCCTGTTTGCTTGCGCCAGGTCAATTCGCCTTACTACACCAAGGCGCACACTCAGGTTTTGTAACAGCAACGCCATCAGGTTACTCATGAGCAATACCCATATAAGAGAGTACCCAAACTGTGCACCTCCCGCAAGGTCAGTGGCCCAGTTACCCGGATCCATATAACCAACACTTACCAAATAGGCTGGCCCAAGGTATGCGAGTAATCGTTTGATACCCCGCTGCGGTTTGGTTACGTCAATACTTTCGTGAACTTCACTTAAAGATGCTTCTGACATATTTTTAATTAATCAATGGTTTTACAAATAAGGTTTGTGCCAGTTGCTGGCTGATAGAAAATGCAGGTACTTTTTTAATCTTTAATTCAATAGAATGATCGAAACCAAACTTCCTTAAAACTTCTAAAATGGTTCCAATTCCAATGTTTCTATGTTTCAACAATTCCAATAGTTCGGATGATTGGCTGCCAACAGCGCTTACTTCCGCAAGTTTTCCAGGTTCGAGGTCTATTAGGTTGATTTGTCTGGCTTGCTCCATCTTTCCATTGCAATCAGGTATCGGATCGCCATGAGGATCAAATTTGGGAAATTCAAGAAATGCATCCAGTTTTTCTATAAGCAATGCACTGTTGATGTGCTCAAGTTCCTCAGCTATTTCATGTACTTCATCCCAGCCAAAATCTAGTTTGTTTACCAAAAAATATTCCCAAAGCCGATGCTTTCGAACTACAGTTAACGCAATCTTTTTTCCTTGTTCACTTAAGCTAAAGGCCTGGTACTTTTCGTAATCCAACAATTTCTTTGCTTTAAGCTTTTTCAACATGTCCGTTACAGAAGCTGGTTTTGTTTGCAACCGATCTGCCAATTCATTGGTCGTCACCTTGGCATCTCCCTGTTGAAGGTGGAAAATGGCTTTGATATAATTCTCTTCACTAATCGTAAAATTCATATCCACTAAACTTATTTTTAGACAAACCTAAATTTTATTTTCGAAATGACAAAACAACAAATATCAGCATCATAGGCAGCCGATACTATTTATAAGTAAATTTGTCCTTCTAAAAACTAATTGATGATGAGATGTTTGTTGGCATTTTTTTGTTTTTCCTTACTGACCAGCTGTGGAATTAGGGAAAGCGAGGAGGACAAAACGCCATTGGGAAAATTGTTTTCGAATTATAAACCCTTGGTTACGCCATTCAACATTGCTGATACTGCTCTACAGAAATCGACTATTTATGATACTGCAAACATTACCCTATTTAATCAATTACTCCCAGACACCGTTTTTGATCAGGCATTTGGAAAGGATAGAAAATTGAAATTATTTGCCATAGGCAAAATTGAACAGGAGCTAAAAGAATCCTATTTGGTTACTTTGGCTAAAAGCAAATCCAAATCAGCCGTTTTTTTATCCGTATTCGACAAAGGGAATTTTATGACCAACCTTCCTTTACTTGTCAGCGACCAGGACGATGTTGTTAATGTAGCTTCTATCGACAAGAAATTATCTGTAGCAATCAATAAAGAATGGACTTCGAATAATAATTTTTATTACAACCGAATAATATATGCTTACAACAATGTAGGCGTATTTACAACGGTATTAACCGAAACCAACGAAGACCGAACAAGTGCAAAAACCATTGTCAATCCGCTCGATACTTTTCCAAAGAAAAATAAGTACAGTGCTGACTACGCTATGGGGAAAAATAATTTTTTATACATACGTGATGGCAACATTCCAAATGAGTATCAATTTTATGTCTATTTCGAAAACGAAAATGAAGGACAACCTTGTTCAGGCGAATTAAAAGGCAGGTTTTTGATGACTTCTGATAAAGAAGGCACTTTTTCTGGAACAGGAGAACCATGCGTACTTAATTTTAGCTTTAAGGTTAATGAAGTATTGGTAAAAGAAACGGGGACCTGCGGAAATTATAGAGGAATCAAATGTTTTTTCAACCATTCCTTTACAAAAAGAAAGGATCCAAAACCTATAATAAAAAAGAAATAAGTCGGCAACTTTATTTTTTTAGTGTATTTCATTAGCTTGCGCTTGTTCTAACGATAATAATAAGTGAAAAACTATTGCCATATAAAAATAGTTAACATGCTGAATAAGGTGTAAAAGGCAACTAAAACAAAACAATGCCTCCTTGCGTTTATAAAGCAATCTTTTGATGTAAATCATAAATATGAACTTTAGAAATTACTCGGTTCCTTACGCGGCAGATGACCGCTATGCAAAACGTGTGGCCTATTTTTCGATGGAATATGCGCTACACCAGCCTTTAAAAATTTATAGTGGCGGTCTTGGTTTTCTTGCAGGCTCTCACCTGAGAAGTGCTTTTGAACTCAAGCAAAATCTAATTGGTATAGGGATTTTGTGGAAGTATGGATACTACGACCAATCCAGAAACCAGGACCAGAGCCTGCACCCAATTTGGATGGAAAAAAACTATAGCTACCTTGAAGATACAGGTATCAAGTACCAGATTGTAATTCACGGAGCATCTATTTGGGTAAAAGCCTATTATCTTCCTCCAACAGTTTTCAATAGTGCACCGCTGTTTTTACTTTCAACAGACATTCCTGAGAACGATTATATGTCTCAGACTATTTGCCATAAACTGTATGATGCTAATGTATCTACCAAATTAGCGCAATGTATTTTATTAGGGGTAGGTGGAGCCAAGTTGATTGATGAGTTAAACTTCAATGCTGAGAAATACCATTTCAACGAAGCGCATGCTGTATCCGCAGCATTTTACCTTTACAACAAGTATAGAAACCTAAAGCAAGTTCAGGATCACATCGTATTTACGACGCATACGCCGGAAGAAGCCGGTAATGAGAAACACGATATTTACCAGTGTAACAATATGAGCTTCTTCTGTGGACTATCATTGGATGAAGTAAGATCAATCACTGGTATAGAAGGTGATGTTTTCAATCATTCATTAGCTGCATTGCGCTTTGCAAAAATTGCTAATGGAGTTTCAAAATTACATGGAGAAGTTAGTCGGGAAATGTGGAAGAGTTACAAAGACATTTGCCCAATAATCTCCATCACTAATGCTCAAAACTGGAAGTACTGGGCTGATAAACAACTCTACAACTATCGCGAACAAGGAAATGATGTTTTGTTTGATGATAGAAAAAAACACCTTAAGAAAAGAGCATTTGATATAGTAGCTGATCAGACAGGAAAAATATTTGACCCCAACATTTTAACCATTGTGTGGGCAAGAAGGTTTGCCGCTTATAAAAGGCCGGATTTGATTACGAGAGACATGGAACGTTTTAAGAAATTGTTAAGCAGCACAAAATATCCCGTTCAAATTATTTGGGCCGGTAAGCCTTACCCATTAGATTATCCAGCAATTACCGACTTCAACAATCTTATTCATCTAAGCAAAGAACACAAAAACGTTGCAGTAGTAATAGGATATGAATTAGCTTTGAGCAAAAGAATGAAACAAGCTGCCGATATTTGGCTCAACAATCCGCGGGTACCTAGAGAAGCCTCAGGAACAAGTGGTATGACTGCTTGTATGAATGGTGCAGTAAACCTAAGTACAGATGATGGATGGATCCCCGAATTTGTAAACCATGGCAACAATGGTTTTGTTGTTCCCCAGGCTGATTATCATAATCTTAAAATCCAGGAACAGGATGATCATGACCTGACCATGTTGTATGAAATTTTAGAATCGCAGGTATTACCAATTTACTATGACAAACCAGATACCTGGCGCCAGATTACCAAAAACGGCATGAGAGATGTTCGCTTTCAATTTGACAGCAATAGAATGGCACATGAATATTATGAGATGATTTATAAGTATTAATAAATAGTTTTAAATTATAAAAAAAGCCTGCATCAAAATGTAGGCTTTTTTTTATGCTTGCACTTGATCATTTTAAAATAACAATCATTTCTATATCATTGTTGAAATAATAATGGTATTTAAATGAGATTAAAATACTTCAAAAAACAATTTCCAAATCAGATTAGTCCCAATATTATCCACTCATAATTATTCCCCCAATAATCTGCCTTAAATAATTACTTTTATCGCAAAATCATTCCATAATGAAGAAGTTATTAAGTATTGCTTTATTTTTTCCTCTCTTATCAATTGCACAAAAGAAAAAGATAACATTTGACGACATTTATAAAACCGGAACTTTTAGAGCAGAGTCTGTTCCTGGTTTTCAAAGTATGAACGATGGTAAATATTATATGGAAGGATATAACACCGGCATTCTGAAAAAACTATTTGTTACTGGAGAAACTGTTGATACTATTCTAAAAGCTCAAGATGTAAAGAACGAAAGCCAAACACAGATCCCAATAAACGATATAGAATGGAATACAGATGAAAAGAAAGTATTGATATTTACTGACAAAGAATCCATCTACAGAAGAAGCAACAAGTCAATCGTTTACTCTTATAATTTGGAAACAAAAAAAACGATGAAAGTTGATGATGAAAAAATATTGCACCCTACTTATTCACCTGATGGATCCAAGGTTGCTTTTGTAAAGAACAACAACCTTTATCTAAAAGACCTGCTAAGTAATAGAACTACACAAATATCCAAAGATGGGGAATGGAATAAAGTGATCAATGGCAATTGCGATTGGGTTTACGAAGAAGAGTTTGGCTTTACTAAAGCATTTCAATGGAGTAAAAATGGCAATTACATCGCCTACTACAAATTCAATGAATCAAATGTTCCTGAGTATTCAATGACCATGTTTAAGGATTTGTATCCAACCGAATATTCCTATAAATATCCTAAGGCAGGAGAAGTCAATTCAATTATTGAAATCCATATTTTCAATGTAGTAACAGGAAAAGATGTATTGGCCGACATAGGCACCGAAACGGATATTTACATTCCAAGAATAAAATGGACAGAAGATGACACGAAACTCGGCATTGCATGGCTAAATAGATTGCAAAACCATTTGAAATGGTTATCGGCAGATGCCAATACAGGTTCAACCAATACATTTTATAATGAAACCAACAAATGTTATGTAGAAGTTGAAGATGAATTGAAATTTCTAAAAGATGGCAAACACTTTATTACATGTAGCGAAAAAGATGGCTTTAAACACCTCTATTTATTCAAATTAGATGGTACACAGGTTGCACAATTAACTACTGGCAATTATGATATAGATGCAATTCAAGGTATCAATGAAAATGCAAAAACGATTTATTTTACCGCTGCATATCCAACGCCTATGGAGCGCCAACTTTTTCAGGTGAGCTACGTTGGAAAAAAAACAGCTCCTAAGCTGCTCACTAAAGGACCCGGGCTTCACAAGATCAACATGAACAACGATTATAATTATTTCGTTGACAACTACTCAACTATTA
>JANPHE010000186.1:0-5572 GCA_031424295.1 Segetibacter sp.
TGAAGAACAGGAGCATGAAATTATTTTTCGCTTAGGAGCAGGAAACAATATAGAGCATGCGTTAGAAATTATCCAGGCAAGTGAAGGAGCACAGGCAGCAAGTGATGCAAAACAAAAAGTACACGATTATTGGCAAAAAACTTTAAGCGTAGTTCAAATTTATACACCCGATCCTGCGCTTAATATACTGGCGAACGGCTGGTTAAATTATCAAACACTTGCCAGTAGACTTTGGGCAAGAAGCGGGTTTTACCAATCTGGTGGCGCTTTTGGGTTTAGAGACCAGTTACAGGATGTTCTTTCGTTAATGCATGCGCATCCTACGTTGGTACGGTCACAAATACTATTGTGTGCATCAAGGCAATTCAAGCAGGGCGATGTGCAGCATTGGTGGCATCCGCCTACAGGTCGCGGTGTACGTACCACTTGCTCCGACGATTATTTATGGCTGCCTTATGTAACGGCAAAATATATTAATGCTACTGGCGACAAAGCAATATTGGATGAGCAAATACATTTTTTGGAAGGACGCCAATTAGCGGTAGGCGAAGACTCTTATTTTGATCTTTTTCTTACCTCGCATGATACAGCAGATTTGTATAATCACTGCGTAATAGCAATTGATTATGCACTAAAGTTTGGGGTTCACGGCTTACCATTTATAGGCTCAGGAGATTGGAACGATGGTATGGATAAAGTAGGCAATCATGGCAAAGGCGAAAGCGTATGGCTTGCATTTTTTCTTTATGATGTATTGGTACAGTTTGCCGCAGTAGCACTGCTTAAAAATGAAGGAGACTTTGCCTTAAAATGTAAAAACAAAGCGGAAGAACTACGTATCAATATCAATGAGCAGGCATGGGATGGTGAATGGTACAGGCGTGCTTATTTTGATGATGGCACACCACTTGGCTCTCATAAAAATGAAGAATGTAAAATTGACTCCATTGCACAAAGCTGGTCGATATTATCAAAGGCCGGTGATAAGGATAAAGTTAGTACAGCTATGCAATCTGCTGATGAACATCTGGTGCGTAAGGAAGATGGGATAATCCAACTCTTCAATCCGCCATTTGATAAATCTAACCTTAACCCCGGCTATATAAAAGGGTATGTGCCGGGTGTACGCGAAAACGGTGGACAATATACACATGCCGCAATTTGGTTGGTGATGGCATTTGCCGCAATTGGCAACAAGAAAAGAACCTGGGAATTATTGCAAATGATTAATCCCATAAACAGGACAAGCAGTGAAGATAAAATTAGCAAATACAAAACTGAGCCTTACGTAATAGCAGCCGATGTGTACGCCGAGCCAAAGCACAAAGGCCAAGGTGGCTGGACGTGGTACACAGGCTCTGCAGGCTGGATGTATCAATTGATCATTCATTCTTTTATTGGTTTAAAAAGAGAAGGCAATACCTTAAGCTTTACGCCTTGCCTGCCTGAAGAATGGACACATTTTGAAATGAATTATCGTTTTGCAGAAACCAATTATCATATACAATTTATACAGACCACATTGCAGGTTGAAAAAGGAATGAATATAATTTTAGATGATGTGGAATTAGTGGATGATACTATTTCATTGGTAGATGACAGGCAAGAGCACCACGTAAAAATTGAGTTGTTTACCATTGTACACGCAACAGTTCCGGCTGAGTTGCAGATAAATAGTTAATAGAGTATATGCTACGTTTTTATGGAAAGTAAGATGTGTTCGAAAGCATTATTAAAGGCATTTCTGTTTCTATTAAGGGGTTGTTGCCCGACTGAATGGCAGGGTGGGGAGACGTTGCAACCTTGCACAAAATTTGCTAATGATACACGCTCTTAAATTATCTCAGAAATATCTAATTTCCAATTTATATAAAGTATCACTTGGAGTTGAGTGACTCTTCAGGTGGGGATAAATGAAATCCGCAAAAATCTTTCTAATGCTGAAATACTTCTTTGCTCTAATTATACTGCTTCATGGTCTTATTCATTTTATGGGTTTCGCCAAAGCATTTGGCTATGGCAAAATCACACAACTATCAAAAGAAATTTCAAAGCCTGCAGGTTTTCTTTGGTTTTTGGCAGCGATACTGTTTGTGGCTGCAACAATTTTATTTTTACTTAATAAAGCAAGCTGGCCGTTCATAGCCATTGTTGCTGTAGTCATTTCTCAACTTCTAATTATAACCGTTTGGAAAGATGCAAAATTTGGAACCATCGCCAATGGACTTATTTTGATTGTGGCCATCGCAGGTTGGGCTACGCAAAATTTTGAGACACGTTATATAAATGATGTCAAAGCGAATCTTCTCCGAACAAATACTATTCAACCTGATTTACTAACCGAAGGTGATATGCAACAGCTACCCCTTCCTGTTCAAAAATACCTGAGGTATTGCGGTGTGGTAAACAAGCCAAAAGTGAAAAACTTTAGAATTGTATTTGATGGCGAAATGAGGGATAAGGGCAAAGCTTATTTTCCATTCAGATCGGTTCAGTATAATTTTTTTGATGAACCAACAAGGTTGTTTTTTATGAAGGCGAAGATGTTTGGTATTATGGTGCCGGCTTATCATAGTTATGAAAATGCACATGCAACCATGCAGGTAAAATTGCTGGGCCTGTTTAATGTAGTTAATGTAAAGGGTGTAGAAATGAATATGGCAGAAACGGTTACGGTTTTTAACGATATGTGCCTGATGGCACCCGCAACAATGATTGATAAAAGGATTGAATGGGCTGCCATTGATAGTCTGTCTGCCAAAGCAACTTTTACAAATGGCATAAATAAAATATCGGCTATACTTTATTTTAATGAGCAGGGGCAACTCATAAATTTTACATCAGATGATCGCTATGCTAAAAGCGACATGAAGCGATATCGTTTTTCCACACCTGTAAAGGAGTACACGCAAATAGACGGTAAGCCTATTTGGAAATATGGAGAAACCATTTGGCATTACCCCGATGGAGCGTTTGTTTATGGGAAATTTACATTAAAGCGTATTGAATACAATGTGGCTAAATACACCGAGTGAAATGATGTCCCAGCTAAAACGATTTATTAAATACACAATAATCTTTTACGCAATCATAGCATTAGTGTATTGGGTTTGGGTGCGACCCACGCACCTTAAATGGGGTGCTACCACTGCCGAAATGAATATGAAGCTACCCGGCGATGAACTCATTTCTACCGACAGGGTGGTAACTACCCGTGCAATCAACATTAAAGCGACAAAGGAAAAAGTATGGCCGTGGATTGCGCAAACGGGGCAAAACCGTGGTGGCTTTAACAGCTACTTTTGGTTAGAAAATTTGTTTGGCGCTAAAATGGTCAATGCGGATAATATCCATCCTGAATGGCAAAATCCTCAACCCGGCGATACAGTCTATTATGGAAAAAATCAGGGATTTGCTTTGGTCTCATTGTTTAGAGTGAATGAATACTATTCCCTTGGTGGATGGACCTTTTACCTGCAGCCGTTTGATGCCAATAACACAAGATTATTGGTTCGCTATCCTTCTATGCAGGTAACGCAAAGCAAACTTATGACCCTCTACTATTATGGCTTATTTGAACCTCTACATTTTATAATGGAATCCGGAATGATGATGGGGATTAAGCAAAAAGCAGAAAGGCTATAAGCATGAATAAGAACATCTCCAACAAGACAGTTGCGTACAACGGTGCAATAGTAGCCATTGCTGCTGTGTTTGCCTACGCTATAATTGTGATGCTCTATGTCATCATTCGTTCATCAGCCACTATTTACAGCATAATGCCAAAAGGGGAAAGAGGTACTATTTTATTGACCAATGGTTTTTCTATTGCTTATTCAGTACTTATTTTTTCACTCTTAATGGCTGCTATTTCATCTTTAGCTGGTGCTGTTGGGGGAGTTATCCTGAGAGGATCTTTAATATACTTTAATCCCCGGTTCATTTTCAGAAAGGCTGTAATTATAAGTTGTTTTACAGCACTTTCATTACTCATCCTCCTGTATATTTTGTTTTATGCTTTGCTGAAAGACTGGATGACCTTTGATTATGTTGAAACATTTTCATTCTGGTTTTTAATTCCTGCCATCATTTTTTTTTCAGCATGTATAATTGGTGGAAGTAAATTAAATAAGACTTTGGAAACACTCATTACCGAACATAATAATAATGACAAAGTAATTATTAATAAAATAAAAAAGTGAAACCACCATTTACATTAGAACAATTCTTAGAGGTTTTTAAAAACTACAACCAGGCAGTTTTTCCGATGCAGATTGTTTTTTATTTGCTGAGTGCTATTGCTATGTATTTGACAATAAAACCAAATCAAATATCGGATAGACTAATTAACATTATTGTTGCTTTTCTTTGGGTTTGGATGGGTATTGTTTACCACTTGCTTTTTTTTACCGAAGTTAATAAAGCGGCATACTTATTTGGAATACTATTTATTACGCAAGGTTTTCTATTCTTATTTATTGGAGTTTTCCAAAACAAACTATCATATAAATGCAGTAAGAATAAATTTGCAATTACAGGATGTATCCTGATGTTATTTGCTCTGATTATTTATCCAATCTTAGGTTATTTCCTTGGTCATATTTATCCTTCTTCCCCAACTTTTGGTCTTCCATGTCCAACTACAATTTTTACTTTTGGGCTTCTATTGTTAAACATCAAAAATACCTCCTTAACTATTCTTATCATTCCTTTTGTTTGGTCTATAATTGGTTTCATGGCCGCGGTTCAATTTGATATTACTGAGGATATCGGCTTATTAGTCGCAGCTCTTTTAACATCAGCATTATTAATTCACCGGAATAAAAAACTTTATGAAATATCTTCTTAACTGTTTTCTTTTAACAATACCAATTTTGTTATGGAATATTATCCTGGCAAATAAATTACCTAAATCATCATTGCCTCCAATTTTATTAAATGATATTACATCTT
Organism: Segetibacter sp.; assembly: GCA_031424295.1. GTDB lineage: Bacteria > Bacteroidota > Bacteroidia > Chitinophagales > Chitinophagaceae > Segetibacter. The sequence continues at coordinate 4,954 of JANPHE010000186.1, forward strand.
TTATAACTTATGGCGAAAGTATTTCAAGAATATTTATGTTCATTTTCATATTTTTCATGCCTTTACAACTTGTAACCACATCACAAAAGAAAGGGTTTGCGATATACTGCGCAGGAACAATGATTTATTTTGCTTCATGGCTGGTTCTCATATATTTTCCTAACAGCATGTGGAGCAAAAGTGCTTTTGGGTTGGTGGCTCCTGCTTATACCCCTTTGTTTTGGCTGATAGGTATAGGGCTAATCGGAAACTCTTTATATTTTAATATTCCCTACAGAAGATGGTTGTATTTTCTGGTGGTCATTGTATTCCTAATATTCCATAACTGGCATACCTATTTAATTTACTTCAGATCTTATCGAAGATGAATATTATTGTTTCTAAAACCGAACCTGGAAAAAATATGGCTATAAAATCTAACCTTACCCGTATCAAAATTATTCATACCATCATTTGGTTTTTTTTCAATGTGGTATTGATTTATATGGCTTACGCAGTGATCGTAAATAAAATTGACAAATTAGTTTGGATTGGTATTGCTTTGATCATAATAGAAGGAATAGTTCTCCTTATTTTTAAAAAGATCTGCCCTCTTACAATTATTGCCCGGCGATATTCC
>JANPHE010000187.1:0-3153 GCA_031424295.1 Segetibacter sp.
ATTTAGTAGTTCCATCCTCTGAACTTGATAAAATTTTTACAAAGCACAAAAAAGCAAGTGATATATTTAAAAAACTATCAGCCACTAATCAAAAAGAATATGTTGAATGGATAGAAGGTGCAAAACGTGCGGATACTAAAGAAAGACGATTAGAGGCCACTGTTGAAAAACTACTTGCTGGTAAAAAAAATCCATCAGAAAAATAGGAATATAATATTCTTAAATCAATAAAAAAATCCGCATCTAATAAGGGTGCGGATTTTTAATTTGCTAATTATTGACTTATTATTATTTCACGAAAATTGCTCGATGATCATTCAGAATAGACTGCATAGTGGAAATTATTTCTTGAATATCTTTTGAATATTGCTTTGTCGATTCTTCTTTTAACTGAAATGCTTTTTGATCAAGGCCGTTTAATATACTAACATTCCATTTTTTATCTTCTAAACTTTCATTTCCTCCCCCAGCTTTAAGGGAAATATTTGGAGTTGAAATCTTAACATCAGATTTTGAACTTATTCCATTGGTCATGTCAGCATTGGACAGCTCTTTTTCTATTGGAGCCGGATCCTTATTAGTGATCTTCTTTATTTCAGGACTTTTTGCCGAACTCGTTTCATCTACTATTACTCCGTCATTAGGAGCAGCCTCTTCAATAGAAGTAACCAAAATTGCTTCTTGAAATTTCTTGGATTTATTTTGCATGAATTTTTTTCTAAGAATTTTGGATTTTGCAAAAATCTTTTCTAATTCCGTTGTAATTGAATCTTTCAGAGTCAACATATCCCTATTCTGAGCAGCAGTCAATAACTCATTGCAAATTCGCTCTCTGTCATCAAACAATTTGGAAGCAATATTTCTTGTATTTTCATTTCTAGACTCCTCCATTCCTTCAATAATCATTTTGACGTCGGAAAGATGAGCTATCAAATTCCTCCTTAAAAACCCAGTGTCTATAGAAAAATAATTTTCAACCTCGTTTTTGCTGTCTTGAGCCGTACATTCAGAAAACGAATGGCTAAAAACTACGCAGGCTAATGCAATAATCTTAATAAAGTGATTTTCTGTTTTCATTTTAGATTTTAATTTATAATAAAATTCCCTGTAAAAATAAGTAAGCTACACTAAAATAAATAATCAATCCTGTAACATCTACTAAAGTCGCAACAAATGGCGCAGAAGATACTGCCGGATCTGCGCCTAGCCTTTTTAATAATAATGGCAGCATCGAACCGCTTAATGTGCCCCAAAGAACCACTCCAACCAAAGAAAAGCCGACGGTAAGCGCTACATACAACCAATGTTCTCCATAAAGTGGGGTAAATTGCGACCACGCTGCTACTCTGATAAAACCAATTATTCCAAGAACTGTGCCGAGCATTAATCCGCTTACAATTTCTCTTTTAAGAATTCTCCACCAGTCCCAAACTGTTATTTCGCCAATTGCCATTGCCTGAATAATTAATGTTGATGCTTGGGATCCACTATTTCCCCCGCTTGAAATAATCAGGGGAACAAAAAGAGCCAAGACAACTGCTTTAGCTATTTCATCCTGGAAAAAGCTCATGGCAGTAGCAGTTAGCATTTCACCTAAAAATAGGATGATCATCCATCCTACACGTTTGCGAAATAATTTTAGCAATGGCATATCAAGATATGGCTCATTTAAAACTTCTATTCCGCCCATCTTTTGCATGTCTTCACTAAACTCTTCTTGAGCAACCCAAAGAATATCATCTATAGTGATAATGCCAAGCAATACATTGTTGGTATCTACAACTGGCAAAGCCACTCTGTTGTTCATTTTGAATACTTGATTGGCATATTCTTGATCATCATTCACGTTTAGTGCAATCACCCGATCATCCATTAATTCATTTACTAATTTGTCTGGGGCGGCCAAAATGAATTCTTTTATCCTTAGATCATCTATTAACTGACCATGTTCATTAATTACATATATGACATCAATGGTTTCAGTATTTTTTGCATACTTTCTAATGATATCGAAGACTTCAGATACCGTATTGTATTCATAAACGTAGACGTAATCGGGTGTCATCAACCTACCAACACTATCTTCCGGATAACCTAACAGTGCCAATGTTATTTTCCTTTCTTCAGGTTCTAATAGTTTAATCAGCTCTCTTAATACTTCTTTCGGCAAGTCCTCAAGGAAGTCTGTTCGGTCATCAGCCTGCAATTCATTTAGTAATTCTGCAGTTTTAAATGAAGGCAATTCCGAAACGATTCTTTTCTGTACAGTAAAATCCAAAATCTTAAAAGTACTTGCTGCCCGGTGTATGGATTGATTAGCTATAATTTGGGCTTCATAATCTGGATATTCATTGATTAGTTCTGCTACATCAGCAATGTTCTGGTCATCTAAAAATTCACGGATTTCCAGTTTGTTTTCGGTAGCTATTACCTGCTCAAATTTTTTAAGCAGATTTTGGTCTTCTATATCTTCTACAGGCATGGCTGCAAATTAAGTATTTGAAGTTTAATTGTTACTGCAATCAAATTCTTTAACTTCGTCGCCGCAATAAAAATTATGTTATTACCTAATCTTGTTATCGCTCCGTCTGAAAATCGTGGCAGAGGCGTTTTTACTACTAAAAATATAACTGCTAATACAGTTATTGAGATATCTCCAGTCATAGAGTTATCCCAAAAAGAAAGACAGAAAATTGAAGGAACACTCCTTTATCATTACATTTTTGAATGGGGTATTAAAAAGAAAAAAGCAGCCTTAGGCCTAGGCTATATTTCTTTGTACAATCATTCATTTGAGCCCAACTGCGAATATGAAATGGATTACGAAAATCTGACCATGAGTGTAAAAACCATCCGGGCAATAAAAAAAGGAGAGGAGTTATACTTCAGCTACAATGGCAATCCGGATGATAAAACACCTTTGTGGTTTGATACCAATTAATAGGCTATTTTAAATGCTTTAATGCTTCTCTTTTACTAAGAGGGGCAAGTTCTGTATTATTTACAAAAGATAATACCCATTTAGCGTTTGTTTTGGCATATTCTCTTAAAATCCAGCCGATGGCTTTTTGAACAAAGAATTCTTTTGAACCTTTCAATCTTTTGATATACCTACATAAAATTTCTGTATCAGTATCTTTTTTATACCCGATA
>JANPHE010000188.1:0-1789 GCA_031424295.1 Segetibacter sp.
TTATTCCGTGCAGATCCTGCTGTTATTATTAAAAACAGCATAGTACAGTCAGGTTTGTGGCGGTATTCTATATCAGGGGATAATCCAATCGTATTGGTTCAAATTGAAGATGCAGAAAACATTTTGCTTGTAAAGCAAATGGTTCAGGCACATCATTATTGGCGCTTGAAAGGATTGGTTGTTGACCTGGTAATTTTAAATGATGACCATGGTGGATACAGGCAGGAATTGCACAATCTTATTCATAGTCTTATTACTCCTGGTGTAGGTAATGAAATGAAAGAAAAGCCGGGCGGTATTTTTATAAGGGCAGCCGAACAAATATCAAATGAAGACAGGAGTTTGTTTGAGGCTGTTGCTCATGTTGTAATTGCTGATAAATTTGGAACACTTGAAGAGCAAATGAACAGGCGAATAAAGAGCAAGACAGCCATACCTTTTTTCACCCCTGTAAAAACATATCCCTTTATAAATAGCTCAGTTGAAAAACGAACCGACCTTCAATTTTTTAATGGATTGGGTGGATTTACCGCTGATGGCAAAGAATATGTTATAACAACCACCCCCGATAAAAAAACACCGGCGCCTTGGGTAAATGTGTTGGCTAACCCTGGCTTTGGTAGCATTGTTACAGAAAGTGGATCATCCTATACATGGGTAGATAATGCCCATGAAATTCGGCTTACACCATGGAATAACGATCCGGTAAGTGATCTTAGGGGAGAAGCGTTTTATTTAAGAGACGAAGAGAGTGGTAAGTTTTGGTCGCCTTCCCCAATGCCCTGCCGGGGAAGTTCACCTTACATAACCCGCCATGGTTTTGGATACAGTATTTTTGAACATAGTGAAGATGGTATTTACACAGAGATGACCATGTTTACCGACATACAAGATCCGGTAAAATATATTGTTATAAAACTCCGCAACCAGTCGGGCAGACAACGGCGCATTTCAGCTACAGGTTTTATAGATTGGGTGTTGGGCGACCTGCGAACAAAATATATCAAGCATACCATAACAGAGCTGGATGAACGCAGTGGCGCTATCCTGGTTAAAAATACCTATAGCTCCGAATTTGTAAATAGGGTGGCATTTTTTGATGCAGATGGAACCAACAAAAGTATTACTACCGACAGAACGGAATTTATTGGAAGAAATGGAACATTGAATAATCCAGAAGGATTAAGAAGGATAAAATTTTCTGGCAAAACTGGTGCTGCTTTAGACCCTTGTGCAGTTATACAGGTAGTCTTTGATTTGTTTGAAGAACAGGAGCATGAGGTTATTTTCCGCATAGGAGCGGGAAACAATATGGACCATGCTTTAGAAATTATCCAGGCAAGTGAAGGTGCACAGGCAGCACGTGATTCAAAACAAAAAGTACACAATTATTGGCAAAAAACTTTAAGCGTAGTTCAAATTTATACACCTGACCCAGCCTTGAATATACTGGCGAACGGCTGGTTAAATTATCAAACACTTGCCAGTAGGCTTTGGGCACGAAGCGGGTTTTACCAATCTGGTGGCGCTTTTGGTTTTAGAGATCAGTTACAGGATGTGCTTTCATTAATGCATGCTCATCCAACATTGGTAAGGTCTCAAATACTACTGTGTGCATCAAGACAATTTAAGCAGGGCGATGTGCAGCATTGGTGGCATCCTCCTACAGGTCGCGGTGTACGTACCACTTGCTCCGACGATTATTTATGGCTGCCTTATGTAACGGCAAAATATATTAATGCTACTGGCGACAAAGCAATATTGGATGAGCAAATACATTTTTTGGAAG
>JANPHE010000189.1:0-8488 GCA_031424295.1 Segetibacter sp.
CAAGCATTTCTGCTAATAATGCCACTCCTGTTGTGGCCGCTGTCAGCAATTATACTATTCCTAAAAGCACGCCGTTTGCCCTTACCGGTTCTGCTTCCGATGCCAATGCGGGAGATGTGCTTACTTATTGCTGGGAGCAAAATGACAATGCATCTTCCTCGCAAACAGGTGCCAGCAGCGTAGCAAGTGCTACCAAGGCATCTGGCCCTAACTGGATATCCTTTAGTCCTACCGCTTCCGCAACAAGGTATTTTCCAAAATTGTCCACCGTTCTTACCGGTGGCCTTATCAGCGGCCCCTTAGCTGGTGGAGATGCCGGTGCAAACACCGAAGCATTAAGTTCTGTTGCAAGAACATTAAATTTCAGACTAACAGTTAGAGACAATGCACCTTACAGTTCTACTACTCCAATAAATGTTGGGCAAACCCAGTTTACTGATATGGTTGTAACAGTTAGTGCTGCTTCCGGTCCTTTCGCAGTAAGCTCTCCAAACACTGCAGTTTCTTGGGGTGGTAACTCAACGCAAAACATTACCTGGAGCGTTGCCGGTACAACTGCATCTCCGGTAAGTTGCGCTAATGTAAAAATTTCTTTAAGTACCGATGGTGGATTAACTTTCCCTACCGTATTGGCATCAAGTACACCTAACGATGGTACAGAGGCTTTGGTAATTCCAAATACCGCTTCAACTACTGCAAGAATAAAAGTAGAAGCCATAGGCAATATCTTTTTTGATATTTCAAACACAAACTTCACCATCACTGCAGGTTCTGCTTGCGGAACTGCTACAGGTTTAACGTCTTCTACTGTAACTACAAATAGCGCATCACTTAGTTGGACAGCTGTTGCTGGTGCAACTAGTTATGCCGTAGATTACAAACTAAGTTCATCAAGTACGTGGACGAGCTTCTCCGCTGCTCAAACAGGCACGTCTGCAAGTTTAACAGGTCTATCTTCTGGCAGTTTATACGATTGGAGAGTAATTACTACCTGCGCTACTGGCGTTGGTGGAACTGCTTCTGCGCAATTTACAACGCAAATAGTATGTGTATCCCCATCTGGTTTGACTTCAACTCCGGGATCTACAACTGCTACTGTTAGTTGGTCTGCCGTAGCCGGAGCCACTAATTATGCTGTTGATTATAAATTAAATTCATCGAGCACCTGGACTAGCTTCTCTACCACTCAAACCGGCACTTCTGCCAATCTTACAGGATTGGTATCTTCTTCTTTGTACGACTGGAGAGTAAGTGCAACATGTCCTTCTGGTATTACCTCTGCAACTGCAGCGCAATTTACAACTACTGCACCAGCAGTTTGTAATGCACCAACTGCATTGTCTTCTTCTGCTGTTACTTCAAGCGGTGCTACTGTTAGCTGGACTGCTGCAAGTGGTGCGGTTAGTTATGCTGTGGATTATAAGTTAAATACATCAGGTACATGGACTAGTTTCTCCGCTGCTCAAACAGCAACATCTGCTAACTTAACTGGTTTAGTAGCTTCTTCATTGTACGACTGGAGAGTAACTACCAATTGTACTTCAGGTTCAAGCTCTCCGGCTACTGCTCAGTTTACAACGACTGCAGCATCTAGTTGTATTACAGCATTTGAGCCAAATGAAACGCAGGGAACGGCTGCGGCAATAGCAACTGGTATTGCCAATTCTGCGGCTATTACAAAAACCACAGATATAGATTTCTTCTCTATCAGCACAACCGGAACGAACAATATTGTTTATAGCCTTGTTGGTCCTTCAGGTGTTGATTTTGATTTGGTAATTTATAACAGTGCAGGAACTCAAATAGGTACAAGTGCGGGAACTACAGCAACCGAAACTGTTAGTTTAACCAATCAAGTTGCAGGTACCTATTTTATTAAAGTAATGGGTTACAATGGCGCACTTAGTGCAAATTGCTATACTATTCAAGCTACGGTAACTCCAGTTGCTACCGGTTGTCAGAACCCACTTGATAATAGCACAAATGGCACTATATCCGGAGCTGCTACCATTCCTTTTAATACGAATGTAAATGGTCTTATTAGCCCTAGTGCTGATATAGATCATTATAAATTTGTAATAACAACTGCAGGCACTTTAACTGCTTCACTTACTACATTGCCTGCCGATTTCGACTTGAAAATTTTGAATAGTGCAGGAACACAAGTAGCTATTTCTCAAAATGGAAGTACCACGAGCGAAAGTATTAGCTACACCGCAGCTGCAGGTACCTATTATGCACAGGTATTTGGATATAATGGCGCCAACAGTGCCACAAGTTGCTATACACTTAAAGTACAATTAGGTACAGCTACCCGGTTCTCGCCAGAAATTGCAAATGCTGAATTGGTTTCTATTTATCCAAACCCGGTACGCAACGAATTAAAGGTAAACATGGGTGGATATACTGAGCCTGTATCTGTAATGGTTACTGATATGTTTGGTCGCAGAGTGATGAACAAAACATTTGCAAGCACATCAAATATCAATACCAACAAATTAGCAGCAGGTATTTATTTCGTATCTATTCTAGACAAAAATGGCAAAGTCATTAAGAAAGATAAGATAGTAAAAGAATAATTTTATTGGGTTTTTTTAAGAAAGGGGCTCCCGAAAGGGAGCCTCTTTCTTTTAGTTATTTCTGTAAAATTGTCATTGTATTTTCCATTCGATTTCAATGCATTTAATTAGGAAATGTGAACAATCATTCCCTTAAATTGCTTTTATTATTCAAGCCATATAATCAGTATTAACTTTGGCTCCAATGATTGAATTTGTTTCATGATTTTTTCAAAATTATCTTTATGCAAAAAGGTTTCTTGTTTTTATTACTTTGTAATGCACTCTTATTTTCTACCGAAATGAAGGCACAAGAAAATTTATTTCCCAGTTCCATCATAGCAGTTACTATTCGTTTAAAACCGGGTGATGATGTGAAGCAAAAACTAGAAGAACTTGCAAAGACTATGAATATTAAAGCCGGTTGTGTACTCAGTTGCGCTGGCAGTCTTGATAAAGCTTCAATAAGATTTGCTAACCAACCAAACGCTGATACCTTAATGGGGAAATTTGAGATTGTTTCTTTATCCGGCACTATCGCTGTTTCTGGTTGCCACTTACATATTGCAGTTAGCGATAGTTTAGGCAAAACAATCGGAGGTCATGTAAAAGAAGGCTGCATAGTATATACAACTGCAGAAATTGTGGTTGGCATATTTCCAGATGTAAAATACAAAAGAGAGACCGATAGTAATTTTGGTTATAAAGAACTGGTGATAGAAAAAAATGACTAATTTCTATTTCTAGGAGTTCTTTATTTCATATGCTGGGAACCAAATGATTTTTACATATTTCTCCTATACTGACCTCCAACTTCATACAATGCATTTGTAATTTGCCCCAGAGAACAATACTTCACAGTTTCCATTAACTCTTCAAATAAGTTTCCATTTACGATAGCTATTTCTTTTAGCCGCTTCAATGCCATTTCACAATTATCTTCATTGCGCTTTTGAAATGCATGAAGGTTTTGTATCTGTTGCTCTTTTTCTTCGGTAGTGCTGCGAATAACTTCACTTGGCAATATTGTTGGGCTGCCCATTTTGTTTAAGAAAGTATTTACACCAATTAGCGGCAATTCACCGGTATGCTTTTGGTGCTCATAAAATAGGCTTTCCTCCTGAATCTTATTTCTCTGGTACATTCTTTCCATAGCACCTAAAACACCACCTCTTTCTGTGAGGCGGTCAAACTCGGTCAACACAGCCTCTTCAACCAATGCTGTCAACTCCTCTATCAGAAAACTACCCTGATTTGGGTTTTCATTGTTTGCAGTACCAAGTTCGCGATTAATGATTAACTGAATAGCCATTGCCCTTCTTACACTTTCTTCTGTTGGTGTTGTAATGGCTTCGTCATATGCATTGGTATGAAGACTATTACAATTATCATAAATAGCATACAAAGCTTGAAGTGTAGTGCGAATATCATTGAAGTCTATTTCCTGTGCATGTAAAGATCTGCCGGAAGTTTGTATATGATATTTTAGTTTTTGAGAGCGATCATTTCCCTTGTATTTGTATTTCATTGCCTTTGCCCAAATTCTTCTGGCTACTCTCCCAATAACGCTGTATTCAGGATCCATCCCATTGCTAAAAAAGAATGAAAGGTTGGGCGCAAAGTCATCTATATTCATACCTCTGCTTAGGTAGTATTCTACATAAGTAAACCCGTTTGCCAGCGTGAAGGCCAATTGCGTAAGTGGGTTGGCACCTGCCTCGGCTATGTGATATCCACTTATAGACACACTATAAAAGTTTCTCACTTTTTTATCAATAAAATATTGCTGCACGTCTCCCATCAACTTTAATGCAAATTCAGTAGAAAAAATGCAAGTGTTTTGCGCCTGATCCTCTTTTAAAATATCGGCCTGAACAGTGCCTCTAACCTGAGATAAAGCTTCCGCTTTTATCTTTTGGTAAACATCTGCCGGCAAGACTTCATCTCCACACAAACCCAATAACCGGAGCCCTAATCCATTATTACCTTCGGGTAACCTTTCCGGTGATGATGGGTTATAATAAATCGGTGTTATTGTGCTTTTAAATTTTTCCGCTTTTATCTTTTCTACTGCATTCCATAATCCATTCTCTTCTATATATTTTTCGCACAATTGATCAATGGCTGCATTCATAAAAAATGCCAAAAGCATAGGAGCCGGACCATTAATCGTCATACTTACAGATGTTCTGGGATCACAAAGTTCAAAACCACTGTATAATTTTTTGGCATCATCTACTGTTGCAATACTTACACCACTGTTACCTACTTTTCCATAAATATCCGGTCTTACTGCTGGATCTTCTCCATATAAAGTCACACTATCAAAAGCAGTAGAAAGCCGTTTTGCAGGCTGACCCAAAGACACATAATGAAAGCGTTTGTTTGTTCTTTCAGGTCCTCCTTCACCTGCAAACATCCGGGTAGGATCTTCGCCTTGTCTTTTTAATTCGAAAACACCGGCGGTATATGGAAATTCACCTGGAACATTCTCTTGCATTTGCCACCTAAGCAGATCTCCCCAATCTTTGTATTTAGGGAGAACAACTTTAGGTATGCGGGAACCACTTAATGATTTTGCTGTAAGGGGTTGTTTTAATATTTTATCGCGTACCTGGTATTCAAAATAGTCGGCAGCATATTTTTGTTGCACCTTAGGCCATTCTTCTATCAATACCTTACAGGCGGGATGCAATTGTTTTTCAAAATGAATCTGTACATTTTTAAGTTCAGATTGATTGTAGTTCAGACCAGAATCATCCATGGATTGTAATGCCTGATGAATAGCATATAGCCTGGAAGCTATAGTAGATTGTGTATTTACCCATTCATCATAGCTTCTGTTGTTTTCTGTTATTTCACTTAAATAACGTACTCTTTTTGCTGGTATAATCAGGCTTTTTGTACTGGTATCTTTGGTATGTCCATGATCGATTAATGCTCCGAAATGAACGCCGGTTTTTGTTTGAATCGTAAAAATTAATTTTTCAAATAGTTCGTTAATTCCGGGATCGTTGAATTGTGAGGCAATGGTCCCTACTACCGGCAGTTCTTCATCTTTGGCAGTCCAAAGTGCATGATTGCGCTTGTATTGTTTTCTTACATCATGCAAAGCATCCAATGCACCCGCTTTATCAAACTTGTTGATGCAAATAACCTCAGCATAATCCAGCATATTTATCTTTTCCAACTGAGATGGCGCACCATATTCTGGCGTCATCACATACATGCTTACATCGCAGAAGTCAAGTATAGAAGCGTCGCTTTGGCCAACTCCTGCACTTTCCAATATAATAAGGTCGAAGTTTGATTGCTTACAAATTTCCAGTGCTTCCGTTACGTGTTTACTAAGCGCTTTATCACTTTCACGAGTAGCCAGGCTTCGCATATATGCACGACCATGATGAATACTATTCATCCGAATTCTGTCGCCTAATAATGCACCACCTGTTTTTTTCTTGGATGGATCAACAGAAATAACTGCTATCGTTTTATCTGCAAATGAATTTAAAAACCTACGAACAATTTCATCAGTTACAGACGACTTACCCGCACCTCCTGTTCCTGTTATTCCTAAAACGGGTGATTTTCCTGATTTGGTATTATTTATTAGTACTGAATTAAAGTCTCTTCCTTCTTCGGCTCTTGTAATGGCACGTGCAATTCGCCTGACATCTTTCTTTTCCTGCAATGGCAATTTCCCATTCCACTTTTCTTCGCCATTTAACATTACTTGTTCACACTGATCTATTACATCCTGTATCATTCCTTCCAGTCCCATATGACGCCCGTCATCCGGACTATATATTCTTGTTATACCATAATTGTGTAATTCTCTCATTTCTGTTGGTAAAATGGTACCGCCGCCGCCGCCAAATATTTTGATATGACCACAGCCATTTTCCTCGAGCAAATCTTTCATGTATTTGAAAAATTCAACGTGACCTCCCTGGTAGCTTGTGATGGCTATGCCATGTGCATCTTCTTCAATAGCACATTCTACTATTTCTGCTACACTTCGGTTGTGACCTAGATGTATTATTTCTGCACCCTTTGACTGGAGAATTCGGCGCATGATATTGATGGCAGCATCGTGGCCATCGAACAAAGATGCTGCTGTAACAATTCTAACTTTGGGTTCTGTTGTACTCATCACTTTTTGATTTAATGCCAGCAAAATAGCCACATGATGCCCTACCTGTTTCATCTAAATGAAAAGCCCAATAGAATATGCAAGCAAAGACGATGGCGAAATTACAACTTTTGCAACCATTGGTAATGTCCATAAAAATTATCTAAATTTGTAGCATATATTTAATAAGTAAACCCATGAACAGATTTATAATTTTTTTTCTTTTATTAAATTGTTTCGGCTTTTCAGCAAATGCTAAGAAACACATCGTTACAGTAGCCGACTTTCAATTTTCACCTATTATTATTCCCAATGTATTTGTTGGCGATACCATTAGATGGGTATGGGTTAGCGGAAACCACACTACTACATGTGATCAAAATGCAGACCCGGGTACATTTTCGCCGGCGGGTGCTGCCACTTGGAATGCCAGCATCAATAGCGTGTCCCAGAGTTTTCAATACAAAGTAACGGTTGCGGGCCAATATCAATATACTTGTGTTTTTCATTCAGTTGACATGGGGGGTCGTTTTACAGCATCTGTAGCAACGCCTGTTGACCTTTTATCATTTTCTGTTGGTGGATCAAAAGGTAAAGCAATTTTAAACTGGACCGTTGAAAATGAACAAAATGTTGATTTCTATGCGGTAAGGCGAAGTATTAATGGAACAGATTTTAGTGAATTAGGAACTGTTCAAGCCAAAGAAAACGCATCTTTGAGAGAGCAATATTCGTTTTATGATACAAAAATTTCGTCCAATCAACCATATTACTATTATAGCTTAGCTATTGTAGATAAAGACAGGCAGAAAAATTATTCAGAAACGAGAATTTTTAAGAATCCTAAAACAACAAATAAACTTATACAAAGTATTAGTCCCAATCCATTAACCGAGCCCGGTCACATTAATTTGAAATTCAATGCCGAATCAGAAGGAAAAATGGAAGTACAAATAATTAACCCGGAAGGAAAAACGATTATAAATACTACGATGCAAGCTTACCCCGGTATCAATGGTGGACATGTTCATTTAGGAGCGCTTCCATCTGGCACTTATTCGATTATTTGCTTATTGAATGGAATAAAAGAAACACACAAATTGGTCTATAAATAATACAGTCAAAGTTATCTTTTGCAAAACAGCTCCTGCATTAAACAGGAGCCATTTTATTTTATTAATTAGGGTGTTCCGGATTTATATAAGTTGTTTATATCTTACAACTATGTAAATTTGCACCAATTTTTTTAATCATTCCCGTGCAAGTAACAGATCATCTTAAGCAAGCTAAAGAAACCCTTATTTCATTTGAGGTATTGCCCCCCTTAAAAGGAAAAAGCATCAATTCTATATATGACCATTTAGACCCGCTGATGGAGTTTAAGCCATCGTGGATCAATGTGACCTATCATAGAAGCGAGACCATGTTTAAGAAAAAAGCTGATGGAACATTTGAAAAAATAGAAGTAAGGAAAAGACCTGGTACTGTAGGAATTTGTGCTGCCATCATGAATCACTACCAGATTGATGCTGTGCCACATTTCATTTGTGGCGGCTTTAATAAGCGGGAAACAGAAGATGCATTGATCGATCTCAACTTTCTGGATGTAGATAATGTGTTGGTTTTAAGGGGCGATGCTGCAAAAAATGAAACCAACTTTGAACCGGAACCGGATGGCCATGCTTATGCTGTTGGGTTGTTAAAGCAGGTGGTTGATCTTAAAAATGGTATTTACCAGGAAGAAGATATTAAAAACGGTGAGAAACCGGATTTTTGCATCGGTACGGCAGGTTACCCG
>JANPHE010000190.1:0-28368 GCA_031424295.1 Segetibacter sp.
GGATTGAAAGCTAATATTGGTTCACTCGAAGTGATATTGCCTGTAGGCATTTCATTTTATACTTTTCATGGCCTATCCTATGTGATAGATATTTATAAAAATAGAATAAAGCCAGAAAGAAACTTTGTTGACTATTCAGTATTTGTTAGTTTTTTTCCATTGCTAGTTGCCGGACCTATTGAGAGAGCAACGCATCTGTTGCCCCAAATTCTCAAAAAAAGGCAATTCAATTATTCAATGGCTACAGATGGATTGAGACAAATATTGTGGGGGTTATTTAAGAAAGTAGTGATAGCAGACAACTGTGCGGAATATGCAAATAACGTTTTCAATCATTCAGCAGACCTTTCAGGAAGTGCGCTTGTATTAGGGGCCATTTTCTTTTCCATTCAAATCTATTGCGATTTCTCTGGCTACTCAGACATTGCATTAGGTACCGCCCGACTGTTTGGCATAGACCTCTTAAGAAATTTTGCTTTCCCTTATTTCTCAAGAGATATTGCAGAATTTTGGCGACGATGGCACATTTCGCTTTCCTCGTGGTTTAAAGATTACCTCTACATTCCATTAGGTGGCAGCAAAGGCGGGATGTGGATGAAGATCCGGAATACCTTTATCATTTTTTTGGTGAGTGGTTTTTGGCATGGCGCCAATTGGACATTTATTGTTTGGGGTTTTCTGAATGCCTTGTATATAATGCCCTCCATCATTTTTAATACACACAGAAACAATCTGGATATTGTAGCAAAAGGCAAATACCTGCTAGGTATAAAAGACCTATTTTCTATTGGACTCACATTTAGCCTAACAGTTTTTGCCTGGATTTTTTTTAGAGCAACCAATGTATCCCATGCATTTAATTACATCGGCGAAATATTTTCCAGCTCTTTGTTTACCATTCCGAGAGGTGTAGGAATGGACAAATCAATTATCGTGTTAACCTTATTGTTTTTTATTGTTGAATGGTTTGGTAGAGAACGACAATATGCCATTTCGCATTTGGGGGCAACATGGTATAGACCACTAAGATGGGCTATGTATTATGCCATCATAGTAGCCATTTATATGTTTACTGGCAAAGAACAGCAGTTCATCTATTTTCAATTTTAGTTTATGAAAAGATTTCTGATTAAAGCCTTAATATTTACAACCCCCTTATTTTTATATCTGGCTATTCCTTCTTTTATTTTATGGCAATCAGAAGAAAATTTTTCTAAAATTGATCATGTTTTATCTGCTAAAGAGCCCTACCTGATTGGGTATGTTTACAATGAAAATAATTATGGTTATATTAAATGGACCCACCTGCATGCCAACGAAAAAAAAAGCATTTGGGCATTAGGTTCATCCAGAGTATTGCAATTTAGAAACAACATGTTTGATTCTTCTTTTTACAATGCAGGAAGTACCATATCAAGCATAAATGATTTCAGGCCATTTATAAAAAGCTTGCCCAACGCCAAACATCCAAAATATATGATAATGGCCCTCGACCAATGGATGTCTAATGAAGCGTATGACTCATTAAAAACTACACCAACCATTGATTCGTGGAAAAATAGTTATTCATTTTTTCCAAAATTACTGCCTACCTACAAAACAGTCTACACACATTTGTTTGATGGAAAATACACTTTTGCCAACTTGATGAACCACTCAAAGCCGCGTAAGAAGATTGGAATGAATGCTATTATGAATAACACCGGATTTAGAAACGATGGAAGTTTTTTTTATGGTGAACAAATTATAAAACTAATAAGCAACGACTCCACAGCAAACGATTTTGAATATTCAGATACTTTTGATAGAATAAAAAAGGGCAATAAACGCTTTCAATATGGCAATGTGGTTAATCAAAAAGCACTTGCTGAGTTAAACGAATTATTAAAATATTGTAAAGCGAATCAAATTAGTGTCATTGCATTTTTGCCTCCATTTGCAGATAGTGTTTTCAATAAAATGAATACTAGCAATCACTACTTGTACTTGAAAGAAATATATAGGAGTGTGAAACCAATCTTCGAAAAGTATCAATTTGAAATTTATAATTTTTCTAGCATGTCTTTATGCCAATCAAATGACAACGAGACGATTGACGGGTTTCATGGAGGAGAGGTAACTTATCAAAAACTGCTCATCAATATGTTGGACAACGGATCGGTTTTAAATCAAGTTACTAATGTAAATAGATTGAAAAAGGATTTAGCCAATAAAAAAAACAACTTCATCATTTACGATAACTATTAGTATGATTGACCATTTATTTCGCCATGCTTTTACAACTAGTTTTTTTGAATGGACTGCAAAGTTACTTGCGAACTATTTAGTATACAGCATGTAGTGAAGCTACTCTTAAAGCAGGTTGCGAATCTTAATGCAACTAAAAAACTGAGAAAGACATTACATTTGCCCGGTGAGACTCCTGACTTTCATATTTTCTATCTACCTTTTAATGTTGACCTGCTTTCCCTGCATGGCCACTGAACAGTGTATTGACAAAGTAGCAACTGCAAATGGAATTGCATCATCAAACCACAAAGACCAACAACACCAAAACAACGGCTGTCATCCATTTTGTAGTTGTGCTTGTTGTGGACATGTTTTTGGTCCAAACATTCAGCATATCAATATTTGCAAACCTTTAGAAAATAGTAAGCAACCTTTCTTTTACGCTAACCTTTCGCTTTCTTCCAATTGCTTTGGCAACATTTGGCAACCTCCAAGATGTGGTTAACGTATCTTTTTTCGCCTTCATTGAATCCTAATTTATTTAACCGAACAAATACAACAAATGCAAAAAATATTTTTGTTGCTGATGGCTACAATATTTATGTATGCTGCCAATGGACAAAACACCATCAAATTACTAGCTAAAGACCACACTACGAAAGTGCCATTATTGGGTGTGAATATTCAATTAAACAACATCAATCAATCTACCGATGGTAATGGATTTGTAGCATTTAAAAATATTCCTGATGGTATACAAGTGATTACGCTAAGTATTGCCGGCTATAAAACGATGACGCAGCGTTTTACTTTCCCCCTGCTAAATGCAGACACTGTATTTTTTTTGATGGAGATTGAAGAAGAAGAACTAGAAGAGGTAATTGTTCAAAGTACAAGAACAAGCCGAACAATCAAAAACACACCCACAAGGGTAGAAACCATTGATGGAGAAGAATTGGATGAGAAAAACAACATGCGACCTGCTAATGTATCTATGCTGCTTCACGAAAGTACAGGCTTGCAAGTACAGCAAACTTCGGCTACAAGTGGCAATGCAAGCATACGTGTACAAGGATTAGATGGACGCTATACACAGCTATTAAAAGATGGCTTTCCTAACTATGGAAATTTTGCCAGTGGTTTGAGCATTTTAGAAATCCCGCCTTTAGACCTAAAACAAGTGGAAGTAATAAAAGGACCGGCCTCCACACTGTATGGTGGAGGGGCTATAGCAGGTGTGGTAAACTTTATCAGCAAAACCCCTAAAGCGCAATTCGAAGGCGATATTATGCTGAACCAATCCAATATAGGACAAACAAATCTTGGCGGTTACATCTCCCAGAAAAAAGGAAAATTTGGTTACTCATTTTTAGGATTGGTTAATCTTCAAAAATCTTATGATGTAGACGATGATGATTTTTCAGAGCTTCCCCAAAGCAACAATTTCACTATTCATCCGCGGTTGTTTTATTATCCTCATGAATCGATTACGCTGCAATTATCCAACAGCTTTACGAAAGGAACCAATACTGGTGGAGACATGCAAGTGATAAAAGGGAAAGCAGATTTATACCATACTTATTTCGAAAAAAATACGACAATCAGAAACACAACTACATTGGAAATGGATAAAAAATTTGTAAATGGCAATAGCATAAAGCTGAAGCAAAGTTTCAGCATTTTTGATCGGGGAATAAGTATTCCAAACTATATTTTTAATGGTGTTAATACCAACAGTTTTACAGACGTGTCATTTGTTATTTTAAAGAAAAAGCATACGTTGATCACAGGATTAAACTTTGTATTTGATCAGTTTAAAGAAGATAGTACCTGGTCTTTGGATGCTCAATCCATTTCGGGTGGTATTTATTTTCAGGATACATGGGACATTTCTGACAAAGTAAAAATAGAGAGCGGATTGAGGATAGACCATGTTCGTTACAAAAACAATAACTATGACCAAAACCAAACTTTTGTTTTGCCAAGGATTTCTACTTTATTTAAAATATCGGATAAAATTACGTCCAGAATTGGGGGTGGTTTTGGGTATAAAATCCCAACCATTTTTACAGAGCAAACAGAAAGAATGCAGTATCAAAATATTTCAGCTTTGAGTAATGTAACAGCAGAAAAAAGTATAGGTGGTACAGCAGACATCAATTATCGCACTACTTTATTTGAACAACTTTCGTTCAGTATAAATCAACTGTTTTTTTACAGCAGCATCAATAATCCTTTGGTTTTGCAGCAAGATAATTTGGGAAAATATTTTTTCTCCAATGCGTCAAAACCTACTACCACCAATGGCTTTGAAACAAACTTAAAATTCATTTACAAAGAAGACCTGAAACTTTTTATAGGTTATACTTTTACCAATGCAAAAGCTACTCATTTAACAGGCAATCAATATTTGCCCTTACTGCCAAAAAATAAACTTAACCTTACCATGATGTACGAAAAAGAGGACAATTTTAAACTTGGCCTCGAAGGTTATTTTACTGATCGGCAATATTTATTCAATGGCAGTAAAACGCCGTCATTTTGGGAGTTTGGATTTATGGCACAAAAAACTTTCAATCAGGTTTCTGTTTTTATAAATTTTGAGAATTTTACAGACCAACGACAAAGCAATTATAAAACAGTTGTAAATCTACCCCATAGCAATCCAACTTTTGACGACATTTGGAATCATGTGGAAGGTTTTGTAGTAAATGGCGGTATCAAACTCAAATTTTAATAAAAAGCGGCTGGACTTCATTGAATATGAACAACAAGAGCCGCCCTTCGGCAGCTCTGCAATCATTGCTCAACCAAAGTATTTTCCAGTCAGGCAGCTTGTCTCATCCTTCTTTTTGATAGAAGGTTTACACGCTTTGCCAACTCGGGCAAAGAAACATACGCACCGAAATAATCAGTAGTGCTTTTTTCAAATGCCCGCAGTAAAATAGCTTCATTGCCATGCGCATCTAAGACCATTACGGGTAGGCTGCAGTTTTTTGCTTCTTCTACATAGCGGAGGCTTTTTTCTTTGGTAATGTCTGCAATCACCATATCGGGATGGACTGCATCAATAACCGTTTGCGCATGCAGAGAGCCGTTGCAGACTACAAGGCCATAGCCTTTTTCCTGTAGTGTGAGCTTGAGCGCAGACAACTGTCCGGGCTGCTCCTGTACAATAAGGATTTTCATGAAAAATGGATTTTTGGGATTATAGGAATATTACGTTTCATAATATTAAACTCCTTCCTTCTCCGATTTATTGCAGAAAATACGGATAATTTTAAAAAGCATCGTAAAACTACGTTCCCAATGAGATCTAAACAGTCGGTTTAATCTTGAGCAACCGCTTAACTCTCACTGTTAATTCTGAAGGAATGAAGGGCTTGGTAATAAAATCGTCGGCACCCAGATTGAAAGCTTCCATTACGGTTTCCTCTTCGCCTATTCCGGATAATACGATGATGGGCAGTTTTATATTTTTGGACCTTGCTACGCTAATTACTTCCAGGCCAGAGGTATAGGGCATTAAAATATCAGTAATGATCAGGTCGGGCCGAAAGGTATCCATTGCGTTGATGGCTTCCTGGCCATCCGTCACACCCATAACTTCAAAGCCATCTTTTCTCAATTTTGCTTCAATCGTCATGAGCATCAACGGCTCGTCTTCGGCAACTAAAATTTTATGTGTCATAGGAAATTATTGTAATCGCTTCTGCAAATTACACTTAAGAAAGATGAGAAAGTCAGGGGAAGGTGAATTTTTTATGTAGGATGTAGGATGTATAATAAATGATGGACCAACTAAGAGGGGTTGTTTGCTGATGGCTGTTTTTTTTTGACATTCACTCGTTATCGGTCATCACTCACTATGCACATGATAAATCTTAAAACGGTTGCCCGTGTGTGGATCGGATAATAGTTGAAGCAAGGGATGGAAATTGTTTCATGATATGTAAAAAAGTGGCAGTAGAATAATTACCGCCAAATAAACGCTGCACCTGCCGGCCTACCCAAAGTCTTTTGGAAAAATGTTGTTTCCAAAGCTGAACATAATGTTTTTCAAGCATATTTCTATTGAGCTGTTTTTTTAAATATTCATCTATTTGCTTAAAAGCTATGGATGATGCATGCAGCGCCATGCTCATGCCATTGCCACACAAGGGGCTGATTAATCCGGCAGTATCGCCTAGCATTAACACATGATTTTCTATTTGCGCCTTTTTACTAAAGTTGACTTGCGAAATCACCAAAGGCTCTTCATATAACATTTCTGACCCAGTAAAAATTTCTTTAAGCTTCGGATTTTTATATAAAATATGTTGCTCCATTTGTCGGATAGAATTTCCACTTCGTCTTAGATTCTCTGCCGTTGTCAGGTAGCACAAACAGCTTTTGTCAT
The DNA here is from genome assembly GCA_031424295.1 of Segetibacter sp. Taxonomy (GTDB): domain Bacteria; phylum Bacteroidota; class Bacteroidia; order Chitinophagales; family Chitinophagaceae; genus Segetibacter. The sequence continues at coordinate 6,629 of JANPHE010000190.1, forward strand.
CTTCTATTTTAGACATTCCACAGTATCCGTGGCTGAAGTTATGTAAGGCTATCTGTTGCTTTGGGTGTTGGTGCCTGATATGGTACTTCACTCCAATATAGTGGCTGAGTGACGATGGCTTTTGTGTTGTAAAAGGACGTTTCCACTTTACATCCAGGTTGCTGCGCTTACCAAAACAACCTGCGGCTATTTTGCTATCGTATGATTTATCGCCTGCTACAATTGTAAAGACATCTTGGTCAAAGAGTACATCCGTCACTTTTGTGTTGGTACAAATGGTTACTCCTTTTGCCAATGCTATTGTGTACAAATGATGGTCAAGCACATATCGGCTAATGCCAAATCCACCTAAAGGAAGTGAGAAATTGTATGCCTTTCCCTGTACATCTGTAAGCAGCAGATCGTTGATGACGGGCAGGTTAAACGAGTCCAATTGTAACCCAAGCGATTCCAGGAACGGCCAGCTTTCCATACTAATGTATTCGCCGCAAACTTTATGAAATGGATAGGATTCCTTTTCAAATAAAATGGTGCGGTAGTTCTTGTCTGCAGATTGAATGGCCAATGATAAGCCAGCCAATCCACCACCTATAATTGCCACATCGTACAATTGATTATCCATGTTGATAAACGATTAGGTATCTGAATGCCCATTTCCATTCTACCGTTGTAGAATGAATGCCCGCAATAATTAGAAGTTTTTTCAACTCATTCTTCACAAATCCTCTTGCAACACTTAGTGGCGCATCGTGCTTTACAAGGTACGATTTAGAAAAAATACCAGTCAGGATTTTTATTGAATAATAAGCCAACGTATGCCGATGAAGATCGTTGATAAAAAATCCGATGTTGCAATGTTCCTTCATCCAGGTAAACTGTTTTATTAATGCTTCATTGGTAAAATGATGGCAAAAGAGGCTGGAGAAAATAATATCCGGCTGTTGGTCAAAATGTACAATACTGTAATCGCTAATAATGAAAGTAGTGTTTACTAATTCCCTTCTTGCAGATGCAAATTCAATGACTTCCTTTTTTATATCTATTCCAATGGTCGAAAGATGTATGTTATTCTTGTCGCACCATTTTTGCAGTGCAATAAGATTGTCTCCGCCACCACAACCAATTTCGCAAACACTAATCTTTTTTTTATTTCCTAGTAATTTTTTAAAGCCCGATATTGAAATACGGTGGCCGCCGAGTAAGGTGTTGATGGTATCGAGTTCTATCATGTTTTGCCGGATAGCTTCCATTGGAATGTTATCCGCATCCAATAGTTCTTTTTGGTATGATCTTACTGTAAGCTTCATGCTTTGGAAGCTATGAAAGACTCCATGGTCAAGCCTGGTCCAAATGCTACTCCAAAAATATTTTCCGGTTGAGCAGTGCTGTTTTTCATCATTTCTTTAAGCACAAATAAAATAGTAGGCGACGACATATTTCCATTGTTCCACAATACTTCTTTTGATGTAGAAATATCACTTAAATCAAGTTGTAGCTGTGACTTTATTACCTCCAGTATTTTTTTACCTCCGGGATGGATACACCAATCGGTAATTTCATTTTGTTGTACTTCACCATGCGCCAAAGCCCTGCCAACAAAAGCTTTAATGTCGAGTTGAATAAGTTCCGGAATGTATGCACTCAACTTCATTAAAAATCCATGATCGCTCAGTTTCCACGACATATCATTCTTGCCTTTGTGGGATACTTCTGAGTAAAAACTTTTAAGTTTTAATGTTGGTTCGTTTGTTGGCAGATTGGATACAAGCACTGCAGCGCTTCCGTCGCCAAACAAAAGACCCGAGGCAGCATTGTCGAGAGTAAATTCCTGTTGAAAATGAATGGTACATATTTCTGTACAAACAATAACTACATTGGCATTTGTTTCACCATCGCAAATTAGCTTAGCCAGTTTGAGTGCATGAATAGCTGCATAACAACCCATAAAGTTTACCGATGTTCTAAAAACATTGGCAGGGAGGTTTAGGGCTTCGGTTATTTGAAGGTCTAGTCCAGGCGCAGTCATGCCTGTACAACTTACTGTGATCAAATGTGTAATTTGATCAACAGGCAAATAGTCGGTCAGGCAATCATGAATGGCTGCCAAGGAAAGCGGTAGTGCAAATTCATCATACAAATCCAACCTATCATTAAGCGATTTTGTGGTAGCATTTGCAGGGATAAAATTCCATTCTTCTTCCGCTACAGAAAAATCTTTCACAATAGAATACCGCTTGTCTATATCGCTATGGTTATATAAGTAAGCGAGCTTTCTGCTATCGTCTTTGCCCAACTTATACGCCTTTTGCATAAACTGAAGGATAGCTGATTGCTGGTGACAATATGCCGGAACTGCTGTTCCTATGGAGATGATCTTAGCCAAATTTATTTAATAATATGATTGTTATAAAAGCAATGTTGGTGCAAATACTTGCAAGCCAATTCATGGTCATTGTATGTTCAAAGTCAGCATTGCTTTCATCTCTCAATACTAAAAAAAACCATTGCGAAAAGTACAATACTACCGGAAAGAAAAGCACCAATAAAATAAGAAACGAATCGGTTTGTTCGTTGCCAAGGTAGAAAAACCAAAGCAGCAACATAGCTATTCCGTACATCCCTGCACAAAAGAGAAATGTTCCTTTTTTTCCGAGTAGCATGCTTATGGTGGTTACCCCATCTTCTCTGTCTGCCTGGTGCTGGTATATTTGGGTAATGGGGTAAAAGCCTCCTATCAAAAACGATGCGCTCAGTATAGGTAGCCATGATACATCTGTAGAAAGATTTAAGTCTGAGCCATGATATACCATAAAAAAAGTGAGCGCCCCCTGAACAAGCATTACTATTAAATAACCAAGAATCGGAAATTGCTTGAGGCGAATACCCCTAAAACTATATAGTCGGGAACAAATGATATAAAGAAACACGCAACCTGCAAAAATAGTTGACACCCAAAAAGATAAAATGATAGCTACAATGTCCATAGAAACAGAAGCGAGAAAAAGCTGTCGGGTAGGCTGCATGGGTTTGGCAACTCCGCCAATACTGCCTTCGTCGCGGTCCATGTAGCTGTTGTATCCATTGCTAGAGGGATATACCAACCCATGAAGAATTAAAAATACCAAAACCGCCCTTGGGATATTGATTTGTTCTGTAACGCTCAGCGCAAACCAGTAAACAGGCATTAAAAAAACAGAAAAGTGAAACCGAAGGAGTTGTATGGTAGATCGCTGTAGCAATGATTTTTTAATTAAATGTACTTCTTTCCAGTTATCCATTCATAAGTACGTGTGATTGTGAATATAATAACTTATTTTTCAAAATAAGACGTTCTTTTAAGAAAACGTTTACATTTTTAATTTTTATTAATAATATATAAATAAACTATTTGCCTTTTGCATATTTCATGTGCTTAGAAGCGATTAAGTTTTTAAATACCCGCTTATAAAGCATCTTTAAGCCAACTATTCTACCGTTATGCAAATCTATTACCAACCCTCTGTCATTTTTTTTAAACCAACAAGATGCGAAAAAAGTTACCTTGGTTCTTTTAATGACACAATAGTGGATGAATAAATTTTTAAGTTGAATGTTAACTGTCCTATCCTTAACTTTTTAAGTAGCTCTTTATATATAAAATGAAAATGACTGCCATGTAAATTTTATGTTGAGGATAACGCTGTTCCAATTTCTTGCTAACTTTTTCGGACTATTGAAAAACAATGATTTGATTGCCCTTATTTTCTTAGTTTAAGTCGAGGTAAATCAATGTCGCTGGTTTGCCTTTTCCCTAGTCAGGGTCATAAGCAATGAGTGTCATTTTTTCAGGGTTATCTGAACGAGAGACCCTCGATTTTCTTTTTGTAAGAAGGTTAATGCATAATGCCCTATTTGAAGAATTTTTCTTGTAGTCTTAATTAATAAAAAAACACTCCTAAATTCATTACATTACAGATATTTAAGTAACAAGTAGGACTCTTCCAATCAGAGAAACCCTTTTCTTTTATGTTTGAATAGTAACCTACAGCGTTAACGTATGCCCCGTAACGCTGACCTTGTAGGAAATTTTTAATAAGCACAAATACTTTCATCGAAAAAGTTACGATGCATCAATTAACCATACTGGAGAATTTCCTTACTTATAGGTGTTTGATTTCATATGAGGTCGAAATAAATCGTAATCGTGAACAGAAATTTCACAATTTAATAATTAAATGAGAGAATACAAGGCACTGAATAGTATAACATCGGACTTTGTATCTTACTTATATTCACATGTTTGCATACTAACCTGAATTTTTTTTTTGATTAAGCAATTGTCACTTTAAAAGTTAGTCTTTATATTTAAAATATTAAAAAAATATCATAGTAAAAAGATTGATCTAATTTTTTTTTTAAAAATCAGCCATTATTCAGGTGTTGCATGCAACTTTATTAGATATACCCTAACAATTCAGTAGTTAGAAAAATGCATACTATTAAAATTTGTTTATTTTTCCTATCTTATTTTTGTACACTTATATTTTGAAGTTGTAGTACTTTTAAAATTGTTTAATTTACTATGGATTACATACAGCAAAAGATAAAATTATACTTCAACCTGAACTAATTTTATATGAGCAATCAAAATGCTGACCATTATTTTCTTAGAGGGGGAGGAGAAATGGGTGAATTAATTAGGGCTAAAGATTGGAGTAAAACATCTTTAGGAGACCCCACAGAATGGCCTCAAAGCCTTCGCACCATGGTTGCCGTAATGCTGGATAACCCCTTTGGTATGTATATCGCCTGGGGAAGCGAATATATTCAGCTTTACAATGACGGGTATCGCCCCATACTTGGAGCCTCCAAACATCCACAGGCGTTGGGTATCAGCACCCGTGAAACATTTTCAGAAATATGGGACAACATTATAGGATCAATGTTTGATGACGTAATGGAAGGGAAAGCTATTGGTTTTCCTGATTTTATGTTACCCCTTAACAGAAATGGTTTTGTAGAAGAATGTTATTTCGATTTTGCATATAGTCCGATAAGAAAAGACAATGGTGAGGTTGGTGGTGTACTGGTAACGGTTATAGAAACTACGGATAAAAAAAAGGCAGAGGTAGCATTATTAGAAAATTCTACCCAGTTCAAATTTGCCATGGATGCTGCCGAACTAGGTGCTTGGGACTATAATCCTTCCACCAATAGGTTTACAGCCAATAACCGTTTAAAAACATGGTTCGGATTATCTGCATCTGAAGAAATAGAATTACAACATGCCACGGATGCCATTGCCGAAAAAGATAGAGACAGGATTATTATGGCCATTAAAAAAACGCTTGATTATTCATCGGGTGGCATTTATGAGGAGGAATACAGTATTATTAACCCAATAACTAATAAAGAAATCATAGTACAAGCCAAAGGCAGGGCATGGTTTAATGAGGAAAGAATTGCCTATCGCTTTAATGGCATATTACAAGAGGTTACTGAAAATGTGTTGGCCAGAAAAAAAATAGAAGACAGCGAAAAGCAAAAGGAGTTCCTGCTCAAACTCAGCGATACCCTCCGGCAACAAAGCAACCCTGATGACATAGAAGAAGTAGTTACAAAAATAGCCCTTGATTTTTTAGAAGTTGACTGGTGTCACTTTAGTATCATTGAAGGAGATAACATCCTTATCCACCGTGACGCTGTCCGTGGCGCTTTACCCTCTGTGGTTGGTTTGTATCCCATAAGCAGCTATCCTTTGTTTGAAGCCATATTAGATAATGGCCATCCTTTTGTAGTAAATAATGTGCAAACCACTCTAATATTAGATGCAGCGTTAAAGCAACTTTGTGTGCATTTGCAAAACATTGCATTTATCAGTGTACCCGTTATTAAAAACGGCAAGCCGGTAGCCATGTTATCCCTTGTGCAAAGTGAGCCAAGAAATTGGACAGATGCAGAAGTACAGCTGACCATAGTCATAGCCGAACGCACCTGGGTAGCGATAGAAAGAACGAAAGCAGAAAAAACCCTTTTCAAATCAGAAGAAAAATACCGGACCTTGTTTAATTCCATTGATCAGGGGTTTCTTCTTGGCGAAATAATTCGCAATAATGAAGGGAAGGGTATTGACTACTATGTACATGAGGTAAATTCCACTTATGAAGAGCAAACAGGAATAAATATAGAATTAGTGGTTGGAAAAACAGTACTCCAGGCTTTTCCTACCATTGATAAATGGTGGATTGAAACCTATGCTTCCGTAGTAGATAATCAACACCCGGTAAGGTTTGAGAAATTTTTTGAATTCACTAACCGGTGGTTTGAAATCAAAGCTTCTCCTGCCGGGAAGGAAATGTTTACCATTTTATTCACCGACATTACAGAAAGCAGACTGGCTGTTGAAAAGATAAAAGAAAGCGAAGAGCAGTTTAGTACCCTGGCAGACAATATGGAGAACCTGGCCTGGATGGCTGATGGTAATGGGAAGAGATATTGGTATAACAAAAGATGGCTGGAATATACAGGCCTTACAATGGAAGAATCGCAGGGTTGGGGTTGGCAAAAAGTACATCATCCCGACCATGTAGAGCGATTGTCAGGTAACAAAAAAATATGGTATACCAACGAAACATTTGAGCTTACGCTTCCACTTCTCAGGCATGATGGAGAATACAGGTGGTTCCTCACCCGTGGTTTCCCGCTGGTAAATGAAGAAGGGAAAATAATACGATGGATAGGAACCAATACAGATATTGATGAGCAAAAAAAAGCAGAAGATCAATTCAGGGTATTGGCAGACCAGGCACCTATGTGGGTTTGGCAAACAGATAAAGAAATAAATGTTTTATATGCCAATCCTGAAGTGTTGCGGTTCATTGGCATTTCCCATTACACAGAATTTACAGGGCACATGTGGGAGCAAAAAGTTCATCCTGACGATATTGCAATGGTCTACAAGTCTTTTGGCGAAGCAGTTTTTCTGAAACAATCTTTTTCATTTGAATTTCGTGTGCTCAATGCATCAACACAACAGTACGAATGGTTTTATATAAAAGCAGTTCCCCGGCTGGAATCAGGTGAGTTTACCGGGTTTATTGGCACAGGTATAAACATCAACGAACAAAAATTAATATTATCCCAGCTTGAATACCGCACAGCCTTACTGGAATCACACAATGAAGCCAGCATTGACGGTATTTTATTAGTGGATACAAAAGGCACAATACTCTATTACAACCATTGTTTTGAAGAAATATGGAATATACCACAGCAAATTCTAGATGAAAAAGATGATGAAAAAGCATTGGTATTTGCATTAACCCAATTGGTAAATCCCGAGCAGTTTATGGAAAAGGTAAAATGGTTGTATGAAAATCCCGATGAAACAAGTAAAGATGAACTGGAATTGAAAGACGGCAAAACAATAAAGAGATATGGCTACCATGTTACTGGCGCAGATGGGAAGTATTATGGCTGTAGCTGGATTTTCAGGGATATTACTAAGCAAAGAAAAGCTGAAAGAATAGTAAAGGAAAGCGAAGAAAGATTCCGCTCTCTGGCGCAAACTTTACCTCAATTAGTATGGATGACAGATGCACAGGGCAATCAAGAATTTGCATCTTCCCGATGGAAAGAATACACAGGTATTGAAACTGGTGGTGAAAAAGAATGGAGGGAAATAGTGCATCCTGATGATTATGATGGCATCAATGCAGCATGGATACACAGCTTATCTACCGGAACCGTTTATAAAGCTGATGTGCGCCTTAAAAACAAAGCGGGTGAATACAGGTGGCATACCGTAATTGGAGAACCTGTATTGGATAACGAAAATAAAATTGTAAAATGGGTAGGGGCTTTCACTGATATTCAGGAGCAAAAAATAAAAGAAGAAAAAAAGGACGAGTTCATCAGCATTGCCAGTCATGAATTGAAAACACCGCTTACAACGGCTAAAGCATATTTACAGATGCTGGAACTTTTATTGGATGAAAAAAATGAAGATGCAAAACTGTATGCAAAAAAGGCAAGCCAGTCTGCTAACAGGCTACATGAATTAATAAGCGAATTGCTGGATGTAAGTAAGATAAGGCTTGGCAAATTAAACTATACATTTGCCACTTTCAATTTTAATGAAATGATTGAAAGTACGGTTGAAAATATGCAACTTACTTCACATACACATACCATAATAAAAACCGGCAAAGTTTGCGATGAAGTAACAGGAGATAAAGAAAGGCTGCAACAGGTTGTTATTAATTTATTAACCAATGCCATAAAATATTCACCCGGTGCAGAAAAGGTTTTTATTAATCTGACACAGGAAAAGGACAGCATAACACTATCTGTGAAAGATGCTGGTATAGGTATTGCCCAACAAAGCCTTGACAAAATATTTGAAAAGTATCATCGGGTGGAAGAGCATGCAGTACATTTTCAAGGTTTGGGTATTGGTCTATTTATTTCTTATGAAATTATTCAACGACACCATGGTAAATTGTGGGCTGAAAGTGAACCGGGAAAGGGAAGTACTTTTTATTTCACCATTCCAGTAAAGAGTAACTTGTAATAATAAAAAATTATCTATGTCCGAAAATAATAAGGGTAAATGTATTTTGATATACGAAGATGACCCGGAGATTTTACTTTTGTGTAAAACAATATTATTAAGAAGTGGATACCAGGTAGCAGCATTGTCAAGATGTGAAAATGTGATTGCTGATATAGAAATGCTCAAACCCGATCTTATTTTGATGGACTTGTGGATACCAGAAATTGGTGGTGAACAAGCTATATCTATAATAAAAGAAAATCCTGTTACTACTCATATTCCTGTTCTTCTCTTTTCTGCTAATGCCGATATAAAAGAAATATGTAAAAAATTTAATGCAGAAGGTTACATAGAAAAACCCTTTGACATACAAACATTAAAATCAACAATAGAACACCATATTTAAGACATGATGCCAATACGAAGGGCAGCAGGCAACATTTATATTGCTGAAAAGTGAGGTTGTACGTTAAAACGTCGGTTGTTTGCATGGATGTACTTTGGATAGGGCTTAAAAAAAGCTTTTTTGCTTGTTGTTGTTAACCTCAACTTCATATTTTCTATGGGGCAGCTGTTCCGGGATGGATTACTATTACTTCACCAAACTATTTTTAAGCTTTTTTCCCCCATGATACTTCTTTTATAAAGCAAAAATATTTTACCCGCCGGAAAAGAAGTGATACAAGTAATTTTTATCGTACATTCAATTTGTAATAAGATAGTCTTTAATAAAACGTTTTTAGTTAAATGCTATTCATTTAATCCGTTTTAAACTTATAATTGTAAAATCAATCGCATCTATGAAACCTATTTTCACCCTATTATTAGTGCTCTTAGCTTCTGCTTCTTTTTCTCAAAAATCGCCTTTTGACTCCACTCGTCATCGTGGTAAAAAGAATGGCTATGGTAGCATTACCTTTCAGGCCGGATTTACTTCCGGTAACAATTCGTTGGGCGGTGCATTTAACTTTGGGGCAAGACCGGGAAAGGTACTTGGCGTAGGCCTTGGATTTGAAATGCTAAAGTTTAAAAATGTAAAAACCAACTATATTCCTGCTTATTTAGACCTGAGATTCTTTTTGCCAACCAACTCCATTGAAACATTTATAATGGTACAGCCGGGCTATGGCTTTTACAATTTCAATGATGATTATGAAGACACTATTGCCAATACAATCAGTTCTATAAAGCAAACCGGAGGCTTTTACCTCAGCAGTGGCATCGGAGCAAAAATATCGGGTAAAATTTCTCCTATAATTACACTAAGGTATGCCCGTTATGCTTTTAATACCACTTTGAGGGGAAATCATTTTGCAGCAGATGCGCCAGGAAATATCAGTTCAATTGTACTAAATGTAGGTATTGGATTTTAATTTAAAATTAGAAAGATTTAATGGCCAACAAATATTTAGCACTTTGGCGCGAAACAAAGGAAAAGCTGTTATTTCCATTTTATGACAATGGAGAGAACAGGCACAAGTTGGTAGGAAACGCAAAAAACTGGAAGTTTAAACGTGACTTTCAAATTAGTTTTTTACTGCAGCAGGGTTTAAAAAAAAATCAGGAATTTATTGATATTGGGTGCGGTACCTTACGAGGAGGAATTCCAATTATAGATTTTTTAGACGCCGGAAAATACACAGGTATAGATTCCAGGGTTGAAGTTATTTATGAAGGCAAAAAAGAATTGAAGGAAGTAGAGCTGGAGTACAAAAATCCAGATCTGATGACAATCAGCGATCTTGACAAAATAAATTTAGCCAAAAAGTTTGATATTGCATGGTCATTCTCAGTTCTTATTCATATGTCAAATGAAGAGTTGCATAAATGTATGGCGTTTATTGCCCGGCACTTGGCCGCTGGAGGTACCTTTTTTGCAAATGTAAACACACATAACAATCCTGACGGGTATTGGAAGGGGTTTCCGCTGGTGCATCGGCCAGTTACATTCTACAGTGAAGTAGCCAACCATTATGGTTTGCAATGCAGCGAGGTTGGTAAACTTAAAAAGTTTGGTCATCGCTCAAACGTACCTACTCAGGACAACCAGGAAATGCTGGCTTTTAGGCTATTATAATTCTTTGGTTAATTTATTAAAATCGGATACCTTGGTTGCGTGTGTTACATAGCACAATGCTCATGATAGTTTTCTAGTACGATTGGTGATCTTTCTATCTGAAAACCAGCATATTGTTGCTGCACTTCATCCAATACGGCTTCCACTTCTTCCAATTCCTTCAAGGTCACCAATCTGTTTCTGTAATCTTTAATGCCCGGAAGCCCTTTTAAATAATTGGAATAATGTCGTCGCATTTCATTAATGCCAACAACCAACCCTTTCCACGCTACAGATTTGCGTAAATGATTTTTACTTACTGCTACTCTTTCTTCCACGGTAGGAGGATCCAATATTTCACCCGTTGCCATATAATGATGAATTTCTCTGAATATCCACGGATAGCCAATAGCTGCACGGCCTATCATGATACCGTCTATTCCATACCTGTTTTTGTATTCAACTGCTTTTTGAGGACTATCTATATCTCCATTGCCAAAAATAGGAATGGTAATCCGTGGGTTGTTTTTCACCTTGGCAATCAGGGTCCAGTCTGCTTCGCCCTTGTACATTTGGCTACGGGTACGACCATGAATGGCCAACGCCTTGATGCCTACATCTTGTAATCTTTCTGCTACTTCTTCTATGTTTTTGGTGTTTTCATCCCAACCCAATCTTGTTTTTACTGTTACGGGCAATGAAGTGGCTTTTACAACAGCATCAGTCAACCGCACCATCAGGTCAATATCTTTTAATACACCCGCACCGGCCCCTTTGCACGCTACTTTTTTTACTGGGCAGCCAAAGTTGATATCCAATAAATCCGGATTGGTAACGTCCACAATCTTAGCAGCCATCGCCAGACTATCTTCATCCCCTCCAAAAATCTGGATACCGATGGGTTTTTCGTAATCATATATATCCAGTTTCTTCCTGCTTTTGATGGCGTCGCGAATGAGGCCTTCGCTGCTGATAAACTCTGTGTACATAAGGTCTGCCCCATTTTCTTTGCAAACTGCACGAAAAGGAGGATCGCTTACATCTTCCATTGGAGCAAGCAACAAAGGAAAATTAGATAATTGAATATTGCCGATATTGATCATGTAATAATTTAAATACTAATAATAAAAAAGTCGTTCAACCATTAACATCTTCTTTATTCGATGCTTCATGTATCTTGCGTCTTTTACTTTACGGACGCAATTTACACTCATATTTGTTGCTTATCTATGAACACTTACTTAAAATATCAACCTGCGGCTTTGCAATTCCTGGCATTTCTAATGCTAGCAAGCGGTTTTTTTATTTTGGATTATGCAGTTACTACATTCTTTTTCAACGATATAAATGCTGTAATGCTCAACCCTGACATAGCTATTACGCCTGCTATTATCCAGAAAAGTAAGTTAGCACAACTGACCGCGTCTACTATATTATTTATTATTCCTTCCCTGCTTTTTGGATATTACTCTTCTCAGCAACCCTTGAATTACATAGGGTTCAAAAAAAATATTTCACCATTGGTCCTTTTATCAGTTGTGGCTTTGTTGTTTGCCGTTCAGCCGTTTGTTGGCTGGCTGGGTCAGGTAAACGAAAGTATCAACTTTGGCTCTATGCAAAAACTACTGCAAGAGAAAGAAGCCATTTACAATCGGATATTGAAGTCTTTTTTGCAAATGAATACACCCGGCGATTTGTTTATTAATCTGTTTATCATGGCATTGCTTCCGGCTATAGGCGAAGAATTGTTTTTTAGAGGGGCGCTTCAAACGGTACTTTTAAGAATAAGTGATAAGCCGTGGCTGGCCATTTTGGTTTCTTCTACTGTATTTGCTTTGTTGCACCTTACGGTATTTAAAGTAATACCCATTTTTACATTGGGGCTGTTGTTGGGTACCGTTTACTACATCACCCGCAACCTTTGGTACACCATTGTGATACATTTTCTAAACAATGGGTTTGCTGTATTGGCAGTTTATTATTCCAATAGTAATAGTTTTATGAAAAAACTGGCAGATGACAATTTGGATATTCCGCTATACAGTGCCTTTTTGAGTTTGGCAGCGGTGGTCTTTATCATTTATTTTATCAGAAATAAAAGTGGTACTGCTGCTGAAGAATCGACTATTGAAGATCAAAACTTAGTTTCCTGATGCCAAAGTGGTTTCTTATATATACCAGCAAAAGCCTGCCCGAAGCCAACATAATTAAGGGAATGCTGGAAGAAAACAATGTACCTGTATTGCTGATGAACAAGCAAGACAGTAGTTATGTAAATTTTGGTGAAATAGAACTGTATGTGCCCAATGTGCTTAACCAATTGGCAAAACAACTGGTAGATAAAGCCTTATTGAATTAATACTGAATTTTTGTATCAACCATACCAACCATGCCATTTAACCTGCAAACATTTAAGACCCGGGCTACTACAGCTGTTGTTTTTGCTGCCATTATGCTTATCGGGCTGCTTTGGAACCACTGGACCTTTTTCATTCTTTTTTCTATTATCCATTTTGGTTGCTGGGTAGAATACCAGAAACTTATGGGGTTGATAGATGAAGAATACAAGCACATAACGCCATCGCACAAATATGGGATCATAATAGCCGGTTGGTCGTTTATGATGTTTATGACAGGACCTGTATTTAACCTTGCGCATACGCAACTGCACGAATTTGGAAAGTTGATGCTGCTTATTTCCGGGGTTATTTTGCCGCTGACTATTATACTGCTCAATAAAAAGTTTTCGCTGAATACGCTTATTTTTTCGCTCATTGGTCTGTTGTATATATCTATAAGTTGGGGACTTATGATCAGCATCCGCAGTCGGGGGCTGGATGGATATGGTTTTTTAGACAATGGCTGGAAGATACCCGTCATACTTATTGCTTCTATTTGGGTAAATGATACAATGGCTTATATAGTAGGTTCCTTCATTGGTAAAACGCCCTTCTCCAAAATTTCGCCTAAAAAAACCTGGGAAGGAACGGCCGGCGGTGCTGTTTTGTGTGTTGCTTTTATCTCCTTGGTTGGTAAGCTGGTTTTTACGGATGTTGAAACGGTAGATTTAATAGTTATTTCCAGTATTGCAGCTGTATTTGGCACTGTTGGTGACTTGTTGGAAAGCAAAATAAAACGCATGGCAAATGTAAAAGACAGCGGTCAGCTTATGCCCGGACATGGTGGTTTTATGGACCGGTTTGACAGTTTGCTGTTGGCTACGCCTTTTGTATGGCTGTATATTTTCGTTTTTAATTTATAGCACACCTTATCTGTTAAGCCTATTATATTTGCAGTCTAAACCATTCAGATGAAAATTCACAAAGAGGGTAATAAAAGTATCGGCATAGCCGCATTGATTTTTTTGTTGATTAATATCGGGTCATTTGTATTGTCCGATTCTTACCCTGCTTTGGCAGTCATTATTTTTATTGCTTCTACCTTTTTATTCCTTTTTCTGGTTTCCTTTTTCCGCATTCCCTATCGTACGCTTACCATTGGCGAAAGGCAAGTGATTTGTCCGGCAGATGGCAAGGTGGTGGTGATAGAAGAAATAGTGGACGAGGAATATTTTAAAGATAAAAGGCTGCAGGTGAGCATTTTTATGAGTCCTGCCAATGTGCACGTCAATAGAAATCCGATAAGCGGAGAGGTTATTTACAACAAATACCACAAAGGAAAATATTTAGTGGCCTGGCATCCAAAATCTTCTACGGAGAATGAAAGGCATTCTGTGGTGCTTAAAAACACATATGGCGAAATATTGGTGAAGCAAATAGCCGGTGCATTGGCAAAAAGGATTGTCAATTACTTGTCTATAGGTCAGGAAGTACGTCAGGGAGAAGAATTAGGATTTATTAAATTTGGCAGTAGGGTAGATGTTATTTTGCCTTTGGGCACTAAAGTAAATGTACAGCTAAATCAGGTTGTACAGGGAGGCGTTACCGTTTTGGCGACACTGTCGTTCAAGCCTAAAAGCTAATAAATTGCTAATTGGCCAGAAAATAAAATAGTTTGGTACAGTATTTCGTTTAATAGAAATTATATTTGTTAAACAAAAAATAGACATTATGAAAAAGATATTCACGCTTGCTACAGCGGTTTTATTAATGACAGGTGCTGCATTTGCAGGTACCAATTGTGGTAAAGACAAAAAGTGCTGCAAAGACAAAACAGAATGTAAGAAAGGCGATAAGAAAGATTGCAAGAAAGATAAAACAACTACAACCACTACTCCTGCGCCTACTCCAAAAGCGTAGTAGCAAAAAAGATTTGACTATAAAAAAAGTCCCTCATTATTTGTGGGACTTTTTTTATGCTAAAAAATCTGCTCCAATTCTTTCAGGTGATGGATAATATGTGTCGGCTGTATTGTAACTTCTTCCTGAATGTGGTTTGCAAAAACAGTATCCATACCCGCTTCCATAGCACCCCGAATATCTGCATCCAGGTTGTCGCCAATCATAATGGATGTTTCATATTGGCAACCTGCTTTGTTGATGGCATAATCAAAAATTGCCTTGTGTGGTTTCAAACTAGCCGCCGCTTCTGAGGTAATCACCGTTTCGAAATATTGCCCGATTTGTGCATTTTGCAACTTGCTCCATTGTATTTTTTCAAATCCATTAGTGATCAGGTGCAATTTGTACCCTTTGCCTGTCAGGTACAATAAAATCTCAATAGTATAAGGAAACAATGCTTTTTTGTGCGGTAAAGAATGAAGATATTCCTCACTCAGTTGTTTGGAAAAAATTTCATCCGATCTTTTAAACTCAAGCAAAGTGTGCCACATCCGCTTCCATTTTAGCTCTTCCTGCTTTATAAATCCGTGGTTGTAGCGGTGCCACAATTTTTTATTGTGGTGAGAATAGGCAGTGTAAAATGCCTCAAAGTCTGAAGTTAAAGTCTGCTCAAGGCCGTGTGCTGTAAACAATTCGTACAGCACTTCTTTGCTGTTGGTTTCAAAATCCCACAAGGTATGATCGAGGTCGAAAAATAGGTCTTTGTATTTCATCCGGTTATTTGGTTCAGGTTTTCTTAGATTTGGCGCAAGCTACCTCAAATAGATTTATATGAATGTTATAGTTACCGGAGCATCTAAAGGAATTGGAAGCGCCATTGCAGCAAAATTTGCAGCCGCAGGACATACCATTATAGCCTGTGCCAGAACAGAACAGGATTTGCAAGCAATGAAAAATGCTTTTGAACAACAGTTTCCAGAAAGCAAGTTTTTATATCAACCGGTAGATGTTTCATCAGCGGAGGAAGTAAAAACCTTTGGGAATTGGGTGTTGGCAGAAGGTATCGTACCCGATATATTGGTCAACAATGCCGGATCCTTCCGGCCGGGAAGTGTGTACAATGAAGAAGAAGGAACCCTAGAGGAAATGATAGCCACCAATTTGTACAGTGCCTATTACCTTACCCGCATGTTGTTGCCTGCCATGATGCAACAAAAGCAGGGACACATTTTCAATATTTGTTCCATAGCCTCTTTGCAGGCATATGCAAATGGAGGTGCCTACAGCATCAGCAAGTTTGCCATGCTGGGCTTTAGCAAAAACCTGCGTGAAGAAATGAAACCGCATGGCATTAAAGTAACGGCTGTTTGCCCCGGTGCAGTATTGACCAACAGCTGGGCGGGTAGCGGCATAGATCCTAACCGAATAATGGAGGCAGAAGATGTAGCCGCAATGGTTTTTGCAGCAAGTCAATTGTCGCCCATGGCAGTAGTAGAGGATATTATACTGCGACCACAGTTGGGTGATTTGTAATGTTGTTTAACAGATTTGATAAAATACAAATCGCCAAGTTCTTTACCTTTGCTCTATTCAAATACCTGGAATTATGAAGAAGTTTGGTTTGTTGTTAGTAATTGGTTTAATCACTTTAGGTATTGATTCTGCGGAGGCACAGTGTTCTATATGTACAAAAACCGCTGGGCAATTGGGTGAAAAAAGAGCAGGATCACTTAATAAAGGGATTGTTTACCTCATGCTTACGCCTTTTGCCATAGCCGGCTTTGTTGGATACCGGTGGTGGCGTGGCGAAAAAGCGTTGAATAAAGAAGAAGGAATTCAATAATTGGTTAGACTTATTTTGCAGATCATACAAATTGGTAGATCAAAATATTGGCAAACAAAAAGCTACCTGCCTCTTAACAACTCTCCCCAAAAACCATTTTTGATTTTGTACTTTTGGCAATTAATCCGAAGATGTACTATATATTATATGGTTTTTTATACCTGCTTTCTTTAATTCCCTGGAGGATTTTATACATCCTTTCCGACTTTGTTTACGTTGTCTTTTATTACCTGGTCGGTTACCGAAAGGCAGTAGTTATGAGTAATCTTGCAATAGCTTTTCCAGAAAAAACTGACAAAGAAAGATTGGCCATAGCCAAACAATTCTACCACAATTTTATTGACACCTTTATTGAAACCATCAAGCTGTTATCTATTTCTGATGCTGAATTTAATAAACGATTTTCCGGCAACTTTGATATGCTTAACGAGCTTTACAAAACCGGGCAAAGTGTACAATTTCATTCCGGACATTTTTTTAACTGGGAATTTATTAACTGGGGAATTGCCCGCAATTCATCCTATCGGTTTCTAGGTGTATATGCACCTATCGGCAGCAAATCATTTGATAGGATAATGATTAAACTCAGAAGCCGTTTTGGCACTGTTCTCATTCCAAGTACCAAGTTCAGAACCATTTTTCACCAGTATGCAACTACTCAGTATGCTATCGGTTTGGCTGCTGATCAATCTGCATATCCTGAGAAGAGTTTTTGGGTACATTTTTTTGGTAAACTAACCCCTTTTGTAAATGGCCCCGAAAAAGGAGCCAAATCAAATAACACCGCAGTGGTTTTTGTTCATTTTTACAAAATTAAAAGAGGCTACTATCATACAGATTTTGAGTTGGTAACTACAGAGCCCGGTAGTTATAATTATGGCGAACTGACCAAAATCTATGTAACTTATCTTGAAAAATGTATTTACAGAAAACCAGACAACTACTTATGGAGTCACCGACGGTGGAAACATACTTACCAAGAGCGATTTAAGGAAAACCTTTTGAGTTAATGGAAAAAAATGGGTATTGAAAAGTTGGTTTTTGGGTTTACTTATCACCCACTATCTTTTCAAAACAAAGGCTATTTTCTACACCGGCATATTGTCCATAATTTGGTATTAAGGTATAATTATTCTTCTTGTACAAGCCAATAGCCTCGTGTTGTTTTATGCCTGTTTCGAGAATGCAGGTATCACAACCCAAATCTTTAGCCCACTGTTCTAATGCCTGTAATATTTGGCTTGCAATTCCTTTTCCTCTACATTCCGGTGAAGTAAACATTCGCTTTATTTCCATTGTGCCAGGTATGTATTCTTTGATGGCACCACACCCAACAGCCATATTTTCATCATAAGCTACTATTACATATTTAATCGTATCCACCTTATTGAATTGATCATAAAATGGGTGATCATCTCCATCTCTGATGGCCAAATCTTTATCGAGCATTTTTACGAGGGAGATAAAGTCGCTGTTTTCAGCATTTGTTTTTTGCAGGATAATCATAATGATGTTTAAACTTAACTAAATCAGCAATGCTATCTGTACTTTTCTATAAAACCATACAAGTTGAAAGATTGGGCATTTAACCCTTCCTCAATTTGTTGTTTCAACTGTATTTTGGAAATATCTTTCATTCGCTTCTGTTGTATCAACAGGTAGGCTTTCTCTGCCAACAGCCACAATTTTTTGTCATTGGTAGCGGGTATTTGCAAAAACTCCAAAATGCCAGTTAGCACTTCATCAATACCTGTTTTTTGAGCAGCAGAAGCTTTTATTACAGGGGTTCGCCTATCGTTGTTAAATCCCGGTGCCATCATGCTGCGCAGATTTCTGACCATATCATCTGTACCGGGGCGGTCAGCTTTATTAACTACGAATAGGTCGGCTATCTCCATGAGGCCGGACTTCATCGCCTGCACCTCATCGCCGCCTTCGGGTACTAGTACCACAACTGTTGCATCGGCAAGGCCGGCTATTTCTACTTCTGTCTGACCCACGCCAACTGTTTCAACAATAATGATGTCGAAAGGTGCCGCCTTCATGACGTCTGTGATTTCGATAATTTTTGGATTGAGCCCTCCAAGACTTCCTCTTGATGCTAAAGAACGAATGTAAACATTGGGGTTGCTGTACCATTGGTTCATTCGGATGCGGTCGCCCAATAAGGATCCATAGTTAAAGGGCGAAGTGGGATCTACGCATAAAACGCCTACCTTTTTATTTTGCGCCACCAAAACTTCTATCAGCGCATCAGCCAAAGTACTTTTGCCCGCACCCGGCGGACCGGTAAGGCCCACGATAGGAGTTGAGGATGCCGGTAGGTTTTTTAAAATTTGTTCGTAACCGACAACCTCATTCTCAACCAAAGAGATGCAGCGAGCCAATGCTTTTACATTTCCGGATTGTAATTCAGTAAGCAGGTTTGTCCACATTCCCATCATTATTTATGCCTGCAAGTTAGAAGGATTTCAATTTATGATAGCAGAAGGAGTTGCAAACAAGTATTTTTGTACTCAATTATTGTAAATACGCTCATGAAGATTTCAAGTTTATTTGCCAAAAAACAGGCAGAAACCGAAACCTTTTCCAATTACGAAGAGGCATTAAAAAAATGTGGAAATGAAGGTTATGAGGATTCTGCCTTGTGTAGAATGATTGCTAAAAAAACAATCAAGTACAAAGAAACGCTCCTGCAGCAGCCTTATCATATCAATGCGGTGCAATGCTATTTGGTCTTAACTATACAAAATGTATTACTCCAACATCATGTAAGTTCGCTTTCTATTGCTGATTTTGGTGGTGCATGTGGTGCCCATTATTTTGAAACCCGAAGACTTATTCAAAACCAAATAGCTTTGAAATGGAATGTGATTGAAACGCCGGGAATGGTTAAAAGCGCTTATGATTTCAAGCTTAACAACCACGAATTAAACTTCGTTTCCAATTTTGATCAGGTAGATGCCGATATTTTTTACCTGTCCAGCTCTATACAATATGTACCGGATCCTTACAACATATTAAATAAACTGATCTCAAAAGAATATTCTTATATCCTTTTCAACCGGATGATGTTGAATACCATTTCTGCAGAGGACGAAATCATCGTACAACAATCGTGGTTATCTGCAAATGGCCCCGGCCCAATGCCTAAAGGCGAGGTTGACAAGTTGGTCAAGTACCCTCATACAACCTTATCTGAGCAGAAATTTCTACAATTATTTGAACCCTCTTATGAACTTGTATTCAGGTTTGATGAAGCTTCCGGTAAGATAAGCGGGCAATCGCATATTTCAGGTGGCGGATTTTTATTTAGAAAAAAATAGTTATTTCTTTACAAGACCGAATAATCAACCAAATAACCAACCATGCCCTCCTTTTCAAAATACCTGAAACTTATCCGTTCACAGAAACAAAAATTCAGCGGGTTAAGTTATTGGGGGTTAATTAAGTATTATAAGCGTTGGTCTCAATCATTCAATGCACAAGATGAGATGCACGAAATGCCCTGGATGACTTTTGAGGTAACCGATTTTTTACAAGGGCACTCCAATAATCAAATGCGGGTTTTTGAATATGGTTCGGGAAGTTCTACTTTGTTTTGGGCGAAAAGAGTAAAAGAGGTTGTTTCTATTGAGCATGATTTGGAATGGTGTAAAAAAGTAGAAAAAGAACTTGCGCAAAGAAAGTTTTCCAATGTTCAACTTTTGTTTATTCCTCCAGAAAAAAGAGTAACCGATAAAGTGCCCGAAATAGCAGATCCATTTGGCTATTCATCAGACGATGAAAACTTCACGGCTTTTTCTTTTGAAAGTTATGTGAAGAAAATCAATGATTTTGAAGACTCTTATTTTGACTATGTGGTAGTGGATGGCAGATCGCGGCCGTCTTGCATAGCAGCATCAATAAAAAAAGTGAAGCAAGGTGGTTATTTAATGTTGGATAATTCTGAACGAGTATATTATCTCGCCAACACGCTAAAAATGTTGCCCACTAATAATTGGAAGCGCATGGATTTTTGTGGTCCTATTCCGGGTTCTATGCATTTTAGTCAAACTACATTATTTAAAAGGTTGTCATAATGGAAAATGCGCCCATCATTCTTTTTGCTTACAGTAGGCCGGGCCATTTAAATAATTTATTGGATTCGCTTGCTGCCAATGCCGAAGCAAAAGATAGTTTGCTGTATATCTATTGCGACGGTGCAAAAGAAGGTGCTAGTCAGGAAACGATTGACAACATTACTGCAGTAAGGAAAATTGCGCAGCAAGAAAACAGATTTAAGCAGTGCATTGTAAAAGTGCAGGAGAAAAATAAAGGACTTGGCACTTCAATAATTGATGGGGTAACGGAAATAATCAACCAATACGGTAAAATTATTGTGCTGGAAGATGACCTAATTCTTTCGCCTTATTTTCTGTATTACATGAATGATTCTCTGAGGCGATATGAAAATCATCCCCGAGTTGGACAGATAGGAGGGTCTAATTTTTTTGCTTGTGGTGCAAAGTATCCCACGCTTTTTTTTACTGCCATTCCAGATTGTTTGGGATGGGGAACATGGAAAGATAAATGGCAGTTTTTTAATCCAAATTCCACAGAACTATTACAGCTGCTACGAAACAGTGACAAAATGGATCGGTTCAATGTGTATGGATCGTATGATATGGAAGGAATGCTCAAAGATCAGATAAGTGGAAAGGTGAGTTCATGGGCTATTCGCTTTCAGGCAGTATGTGTGCTCAACAATTGGATGGTACTGTACCCGAATCCATCTATGAGCAATCATATAGAATCAGCAGAGGCAACGCATGCCAATCTGAATATTACGCCCCCATTGTGCATATCCATACCATTGTTGCAGACGATAAAAATTGAAGAAAATGCCGAAGTCATTAAAGCAATGAAGCTATCGTACTCTGGAATGGGCGATTATTACGGCAATGTAAAAAAGGAAATTTATTTCAAATACCACAGGAGGAGAATAAAGAATAATATCCGGAACTTTATTCGTTCTGCTTTTGGAATGAAGAAAAATGTGAGGGCAACAAACATATAGCATGATTA
>JANPHE010000191.1:0-19883 GCA_031424295.1 Segetibacter sp.
TGTACAATGAACTATGCGTGAGCGCATCTAATACTTTTAAACTCTGTTCTGTTGAAAGATATCCTGAACTGAGTACCGCTACTTGCCCTTCCAGCATTTCACTCAGATGAGCAACTTGTACAGAACGATCATCATACGAAATCAAATTGTACGTATGATACAATTCATCTTCCCTTTTATTTGCAGCTATGGCATGTTCAAGAAAAGCATTGGCCAGTGTGAAGCAATCTGAAATTTGCTTTGCCAATACAATCTTTTTCTTGCCAGTGAAACCGTTTGTATATATTTGGTTTCTGTAATCGCTACCAGCAATACCAAGGGCGTCAGTAATTTCTTTTCTTATTGCATCATTTATATTTTCAGAAAGTGCGGTTTTGTTCTGCTCAAATACATTGGAAATATTTTCAAAAAATACGTAAAGCTCTTCAGAGAGATCCATTTCTGCAGAAGTGTCCGTTTCGAAAATAGGTTGAAAGAATTTTAAAAACCTCCGGAGATAACACAATGTAACCATTGAAAGCCCATTTCCCACTAGCGCATTATTGGCATCATTCCATTCTGGTCTTTGCGTATTCATCCATATACCGCCATCGGGCACAAAGTTAGACAGCTTAGAAAGTACGGTTGCCAATAGTTTCTCACAAAAACTAACATGATAAACTTCACCCGTTGTAGTTGTAATTAATGATCCATCTGCACCAATTTTATTGATTCGCTCATGAATAAGGTGTTCTTTCTTATTATCAAACTCTATGGTGTCTTTTGGATTGCGTTGAATGTCATGGTATGACTTTATTTTATAAGGAACATTGGCATATACAAATCCATTCTTGCTTAATAGTTCGTGTATATGACCGGGTCTGTAGTTTTCTAAAAATTCAAAAAATTTAAGCAAATAAATTATCTGATGATCGCCCCAATAACCTATATATGACCACGGGTTATCGGGTTCTATGGTTTCCCAATCAAATCCGCCTTTGGTAACCCTATAAGGATTGTATCCATCAAAAGTAGAAGCGTTGAGGAATTTAAAAATCATTCCTTCAATAAATTCAGGATAGGAATAAGCCAGCGATTCCCAATTTTGAAAAATGTCACGCCAGTTTCCCTGATAATCAAGAATTTTAGAACCATCTACTTCGCTTCGTGTATTAATCGAAAACTTGTTCCATGGTCTGCTGGGATCACCATGTCTGCGGCTAAATTTCAAAGGAAGATATTCAGTTGCTAAACGAATAAAATTGATATCGTTTATATTTTCTGCAGTATTTAGTAAATCCTGAACAGAAAAAATTTCAGGAATTTTTTGAAGGGTTATTTGAGTTGCTTCAAACACTTGCAGATTTGCTTTGCGAAGATAATTACTGAAATCCCATTTCTCAATTTGGTAGTTATTGTCAAAAATGCCTCCCCGCATAATGTTGAACAGCACATTGGAAAAATGCCGGGTATCTTTCAAATCATCGGCAGTAAACTGCAATCCGTCAGCTGCTGCAGCCAGACTTACCAAATTTTCCGTTCCTAGTTTTACGTCAGCCAATACCTTAGTGGATAACTCTTTATCGGTCTTAATGCTTTCAGAAAGCTCCACAATAGAAGCATGGTTCTGGTTTACATTCAGTACAATCATCCAATCCTTATTTTGATTGGGAAGAAGACTAAGTTCTTTTACAACAAAATAGGATCCTTTGTCGCCTTTAATATCTTCCTCCTGCGTTACTATTTCATTTAACCTAAAACGCTTTAACTGCGAAGAAGAAAGCAAGTAAACAGGTTCATCCAATCCTATACTCCAGGCTACATTTGCTTTTAATGCCTCGCTTGGTTCAGCTTTATCTACTATAATTGCGCTGAGTGCAAAGATGCCCAAACCAGATTGTGGGATCAGTTCTGTTCGTTTATAAGCATCGGCTAGATTACTTGCACTGTTTTGCAAATCGCTGCCCACTCCATAGGGGAGAATGTTTTGCAAACCATCCAACATTCTCACATTAACTTCATTATCGGATAGATTTATGAGATTGCCTTTTCTTACAAAGCCATACAGGTTGCTGGAAGCCCACTGATACCTAAAACAAAGTCCTAAATCAGTATTGATTTCTTCAAAAACAATTTGGTTTCCATACTTGCTTTTATAAAGGTTTCTAGAAATAATAAATTTACCTGCACCTCTTTCTGAAAATGGTTCCCACAAATATTGCTTGTCATTTTTATTAACCCAAAAAATGGATTTACTTCCTGTATTTTCAAATGAAGCGGTTATTTTATCATCGGTATAATACGGGAACAATGCATGTTCAGCATCTTTTCTTCCGGCAGATAATCCTCCACTACTTGATATGAACATCCAGTGATTAGAGTCGCTGACAATGCTCATGAAAAATGGATTCATTTCATTGACATTAGAAATTTTATAAAAAATTTCTCCTTCTATTTCAGCTTTTGTAAGAGTTATTTCTTTCTGTTTCATTGGTGTTATTTTGGAATGGTTTTCATTTCATGAACATTTTATTATGCGTTACAATCTGGAAAAATCACTTCCCTGATTTATTTGCAATTTCGTAAGGCTTAAACTTATGAACCTCTTTTAAGGCATAATAAGCAGTTCTCGGCTTCAATTCATACATACCTTTTTCATTGTTTGGCATTTTTGCACAGATACCAAACCACTCTTCATTCATATTATTCTTCCCTTTTTCATAGTCATTTTGGTAACCGCCATTTGACCACGAAGCGGTTACATCATGTTCATTCAAATGGATTGTCTGCCCGCTTTTCCACCACCCATCGCTGAATTGAAAAGTAAAACCACCGATGCTGTTTCCTGCTTTTCCTAAACCTGCGGCATTTGCATATATCTCTTTCCAATTGCTAACTAAACAGGTAGATTGAAATTCCTGGTCTTCTATACCTGTTTTGGTATTAAAAGCATCTGCACCAAACTCTGTAAACATTACCGGCTTATTGTAAACAGCTTTTATTTTCTCAAATGCATCGCCAAATGAAAGACCCCGATAAATATTAACCCCAAAAATGTCTACATCTTTACATTCTTTAGCAATGATATCTAAAAACAATAAATCGCCATTGCAAATGGCAACCGGCCGGGATGAATCAATAGCCTTTACAGCTACAACTGCTTCATTGAATAATTTATAAAGATGCGTGGCTGCAATGGTAGATTTTCGATCTTCGGTAGGTACATCCTCTGTATCTGCGCCTTGCCAAAAAAGACCATAATTGTTTTCGTTGCCTAATAGAAACATCAAAAGTCCACGGGTACCTTTATACTGAACGGCCATTGCTTTTACTTCTTTCAGCAATTCTTCTTTAACCAATGGATTTGAGTAATCCGTGCTTGGTTCCCATTTTTCATTTAAAGTAAGCCCATAGCGGCCAAAGGAATGGTTGAGAACCGTATAAATGCCGTAGTTGTCGTATATGTAATTAATCCACTTTGCAGGCACTCCTGTGTATTGGCGAATGGTATTTACGCCCATATCACGGAGTAATTTCATTTCATAATCCAAAGCACCTTTGATAAAATCGTCAGGCTGATTCCACAAATTGTAGGAATAATTGGTTCCGATAGGGTAATAATCCCAATTCATACCAATGATAAAAAACGGAGTACCATTGGTTTCGAGAACAAAGCCATTGTCTGACTTTTTGACAATATTTATTCCATGCTGTGCAACAGTGCAACGAGAGAATAAGAAAAGACTAATTAGGATGGCAAGGTACTTTTTCATGAAATAATCGTTATGACAACATGGGATTATTAGCCTCGATTTTTTATGAAACAAAGGCCAGAATTAAGCAATCTTAAATACTTTCTTTTTTTACTTTATACAATAAAAAAGGAAAGCTAAAATTACAATGATCAGCATTTGTTTACAATTATACAAATAC
Source organism: Segetibacter sp. (assembly GCA_031424295.1). Lineage (GTDB taxonomy): Bacteria > Bacteroidota > Bacteroidia > Chitinophagales > Chitinophagaceae > Segetibacter. The sequence continues at coordinate 3,913 of JANPHE010000191.1, forward strand.
ATCAGTACTACTTCTTTATCATTGAAAGGCTGATTTATATCCAAATTCAATACATCTATGCTACATCCGACGTTTCAAAAACCATTTGTGAGGTTATCGTAGAAAAGGATTGATCTCCAATTTTAATTAATATTTGTTAGGGTCATTTTTGCATTTTACTGTTTTCTTTTGACCAAAATAAATAGAAAATTTTATTTAATACCCCACTTGGAAGTCTGCACCCAAAACTGGGAAATCGAGAATGGTATAAGCTAGCCTTAATCAACTATGAAGCATTAAAACTGAAGTGTACAATATGCACAATTTGGCAGTTTTTTTGTTTTCATTACAGTCAAAATTATTCAAATCACTTGCAAGCGCATTAGTTTGGGAACGACATTCAATAATGGAGTTCAATCATTTGCGTAGTTTAGTATGATCGATTTGTGGTTTGCAAATCAAACTTGCCTCTTTTTGGTCCTCAACAACCAATCAACAATGTTTCGCCAATAAATCTTTAGAGTAATAGCTTCGAAATTTAAAAAGAAAACAATCCAAGGGAAATACGGAAAATAGCGTTAGGAAAACAGCAAGATTTTGGAAAACACCAAACAAATATAGCAAGTTCAATCATCGTGGCGAATATGCATAAACAACTTCATATTGCTTCTTCTTCATTTCAGGTAACTGTTCGCCAATTTGCAAATCATAACGCTGTGGAGAAGGCTCGCAAATTGAGTATTTTAATCCGTTATAATCTACTGTGTTGCCAATAGGTTTTGCAAACTGAACAGCTACCGTTACATGATTTGGATACACCAATACCAGCATAGGCAAATTGTAAATTTCCTTTACCAAATAAAAAAAGAGGGCTGAGCGGTCTTCGCAATCGCTGTAGTCATACATTAACGTTTGTTCTGGAGAAAAGCGTTTTTCACTGCCAAAAACCTCGGTATCTGTTTTGAAAAGAAAGGCATAACGCGTAAAATGCATCAGGAAATCTACGCCATCCTTGGACTTCATCTTTTTTACATGTTCCTTCAACTCAGGTATGAGGCTTTTATATGTTACTGTACTAAATGGAATATTGAACTGAAGACTGTAATCAACTACCGGATAATTTTTAAAAATTGATTTAATATGATCAGTTAACTTTACCTCAAATTGATAATGTTGGTTACCATCTTCGTACATTATTTTTCTTGTAGTATATGAAGTATCATTTAGCTCAGGCAAATGGTTGATGGCATAACTAAAAGGGACAACATTATTTGGAACCGATAGCGGAATTTCAGCAAAACGCCACTTTTCAAAATCAATGTTGCCATAATCATGGTAATTGAGGCATACATAACTTTTACCGTTGATTTCGCGGTAGGGAATATTATAAACTGTTTGGTCGCTTTGTACATAGAACATAAGATAAGGCCCCGAATAAGTCAACTTTGCATCATATCCTGAATGAACCAATAACCACCACTTATATAATGTATATCGATTATAGTTTTGCTCTTTGGGACTAAGTAACTGTGCCACTTCCCTGACCAACTGATAATATAACCAATCATCAGGATGATGAACTGCTTTATAGTTTTTCAAAGCTGATAAATAGGGACTCATGTAGTTGCTATCTATCTTTTCTACAAACTGCCTGATCGACTCAGGCGACAATGTATCTAAAGGAGGTGGTGGTAAAGGAGCTGAAACCTCTACCCTTTCATTGTATAGAAATAACAAAGTCACCTTTTCTTGACCGTTGGCAACAACCAATATAGAGGCGCTCACAAAAGCTAATATTGAAAGGGACTTTATCAACTTGGTTTAAAGTTAATCATAATAATATAAATGAAACGAAAAATCAATTATCGTATTGTAAAGAATATTCAAATAAAATATTACCAGGATTCCCATGAAAGTATTTTCACTTTGAACAATCTTTGAAATCAACAGATAATTAGCTTGAAAAATCTGGGAGTTTGCTAATAAAAAAACTACAACATATTTAGATAAAAAAAGAGGGTGCGGTTATATCCGCACGCATCAAAAAAATTAAGAGAAACAATAAGGTAAATGATCTAAATGATCTCTTCAGATAAAATATTACCGCTTCCTAAACTTAAATATCGTCTTATCGCATCCCATTTTGCAAAGTATCTTCAATAGATAAGTTCCTTCACTTAAATTACTGACATTAATTACCATATTTTGCTCTCCCCTATTCACTTGCCTTTGTTCTGTTAAAACAATTCTGCCGGTTACATCAATCAATTGTAAGTTTATTTTTTCGGACCCTGGAGAAACCAAATCTACATTCAACCAGTTTGTTACTGGATTAGGATACAAATTCTTTATTTCCATTCCAAGCGTACTGCCGATTTCCATTGATTTTTGGCCTGTATTTGCGTAATACATGCTCCTACTAACATCTGTCGTAAAACTCTTTGTTCCGGTCCATAAGCTATAGCCTAGTGTATCACAATTGGTTCTCAACCAATAGTAGTATTTCGTAGCAGACGACAAGCCGCTTAATGTGGCAATAGTGTCTGTGACCGATAGTTTGGGCGGCGCACTGGCTGTAGGCCTTACATTTAAGGTATCATAATAAATGTCGTAACCCACGGGGGCTCCTGTCCGTGGTTTCATCCACGAGAGCTCAATACCAGATGAACTTACACCGGATTGGGTAATATTCATTGGAATATCACAATCGGGAGAAACCTGAAAATAAATGTCATCGAGATAGAGATTGCCCTGAGATTTACTTGAATATGCGTAAAAACCAAACACATAATCTCCGGTAACGGATGGAGTAAAGTCAGTAATTGATTTTGTTGCACTCAAATTCCTGATAGAATCATAATCTAATATCAGGTTTGTCATAGCTGCTGCCTCTGCAATTTTACCATATTTCACTCGCAGTTTTTCTCTTGCAGAAGAGGGATAATTAGTACCATACCTGAAACCAAGCCTATAGGATGTGCCACCTACCAAATGGATGGATCGGGTGAAAAACCAAGTGTTGGCATTAGCGACGCTATTGTACTGTAGGAAAATAGTTTTTGAATTAAAGCCAAATCCCGGGGAATTGATAATCTTCCAACTACTTCCTGTCCCGTTATTTTTTATAGAAGTACATTCAGGTACATTTAACGATCCTTCAAAATTGATAGAGTAAGGCACCTGAGTGGGTAAACAGGAAGTTACAAAACTATCTAATACCGTCCACAACCCTTTATCTGCACCTCCACATTGTGCCCTAACGGCAAAATAGTATTTGGTTGCCGGCTGCAATCCCGTTAGTACCAAAGTAGTATCTGTAATACTGGTATCGGGAACAGTTGCCTTTATAGGAAAAGTATCAGCAGTACTGTAATAGATGGCATAGTTTACCGGTGTACCTGTCAATGGTGGTGACCACGTTAATTTGAAGGAAGAGGAAGTGATTTTTGATTTATTGACATTCTCGGGAACATCGCATGTAGGGGTTTCGATCAGTTCAATATCATCTACAAATAGCCTGTACTGGTTGGGATCAGACATAGCATGAAAACCTACAGTGTATTCGCCAGTGGTTGACGCCGTAAAATCAATTTGGGCTTTTTTTGCAGATGCGAAGCGAATGGAGTCGTTTTTCCATAATAATGTAGACATGGATAATGCATTGTAATTAAAGCCCATTTTCACTTCCAGCTTTTCCTTATAGATTGTTGAATTATTACCATACCTGAATTTTAACCGATACGAAACACCTCCTGTTAATTTTACCTTTCGTGTAAAATACCATGCATCAGGTCTGGATGAGTAAAGATACGTCAAAGATTTGCTGGTAAACCCATAACCCGGATTATTGGAAATATACCAATTACTGCTTCCAACTCCAGCCTTTAGAACAGAGCAACCGGGTATAGAAGAGGAACTTTCAAAGTCATCCTTAAAAGGTAATTTAGTTGCAGAACAAAATGTCCTAAACATGTCCTTAGATGTCCATTCGCTATAGTCTCCGCCCCCACAATCTGTTCTTATGTAATAGTTGTAAATCGTATTGGACTTTAAACCCGAAAGTATAGCTGAGGTATCTGAAACAATTAAAACAGGAGCTGTGGTGCTGTCAGGTATTGAATCGGTGGTTGTATAATAAAGCTCATAAGTTGACGGTGTACCCACCACCGGTTTACTCCATCGCAATTGAATACTATTGGAAGTAGTATCAGACTTAATAATATTTACAGGAATATCACATGATGGAGTTTCTGAAATAGCAATATCATCCACTGTCAGATAAAAACCAAAAGGGGGCGAATAGTCATGAAATCCAAAATAATAGGTACCTGAAACTGCAGGTATAAAATCTATAATGGATGAAGCAGAAGAAATAGATTTCAAACCCGGCAAATTTACAATCGTGTTTTGCATAGCGGAGCGGTTAGCCCCTATGCCATACTTCACCTCCAGGTTACATGGATTTGAACTTCGAGCAGCATACAAGAACTTAAGTCTATACGATTTTCCCGCTGTCAGCGTAATGCCACCGGTAAAAAACCAATTGTTATTGGGGAAGTTTTCATTACCGTATTGTGATTTCATAGAATATCCATTGATAGCATAATAATTGGAATAAAACCACTCTCCACCTTTAATGCCATTATCGAATGAAAGGCAGGTAGTGCCCGGTTGAAAATCTACTTTATATGGCATCGTTTCCAAACCACAAGCAGTAGTATGCTCACCCATTTTCATCCAACTGCTTTTCCCTGCGGTACCACATCCTGACCGTATATAAAAATAATACTTGGTTGCAGCTGCCAACCCATTGATAGTTACTGTAGTGTCTGTGGGAAATAATAAGGGTTGTACTGTATCTGCCGGAAAATCGGTGGCAGTTGAATAATAAATATGATACCTTGTTGGAGAGGTTATCGTTGGTGCACTCCAGGAAAATACAACCTGGCTAGCAGTAAGTGACCGTAAACTAATTTTAGCAGGTACATCACAAACCGGTGTTTCGGCGACCACAATATCATCAATACCGATTAAAGAACCCGTATTTGCAGTACTATAGGCTTGAAAACCTATATAATACACTCCTGATACAGCCGGAATAAAATCGGTATTTGAGTTTTCAAAATAGCCATTATGAATAGAATCGTATTCAACGATCAGGTTATCCATGGCTGATACTTCCATTGCTGTGCCATACTTTACCCGCAGTTGTTCTCTGCTATTTGGCCCTAGAAAGGCATCAATGTATTTAAAAGAAAGCCTGTAAGAAGTGCCGGCATTCATCATAATTCCACGTAAAAAGAACCACGTGTCCACATTATCCGTAGGTGCATATAGTGCATTGGACTTAAAATAATATAGATCATTTTTTACTACCCATTTTTTACCGCCATTTATTCGCATTTCATCGGTACAAGCGGGTAAGTTAAATGTGGAATCAAAGTTGACAGCATAGGGTATGCTAACGGGAGAACACAAAGTGAGTAAATTACCTGCTTTTGCCCATGGTGATGAATTATTGCTACCGCAGGTAGCACGTAAATAACAATAATATTTAGTCTGTGGGCTCAGTGCTAATAGAGTTGCAACAGTGTCTACCACACTCATTTTTGGAGTTATTGTTTTTATAGGCACATCCGTTGCAGAAGTAGTATAGTAAATATCATAACCTGTAGGCGCCGGATTATTGGCATTCCATTGCAACGTGGCAGAAGTGGAGCTTATATTGGAAATTTTCGCTTCGGCAGTGAATCTCTTACAAGCCGGCAATTTACTTACATTGATGTTATCTAAAAAAAGCCAATTGGGATTTTTACCAGAGTAGGCATGAAATCCAAAATTATAATTTCCAGTATCTGTAGGCGTAAAATCAATAATGGAATGCCCTGCCGGACCACTGTTGATGCTCTGCAAATCTACCAATTGTTTAGTCATAGCATTTACAGTTGCACCCTTGCCATATTTTACTTCGAGTTTTTGGGTGCCATTATTGGTGCCATATTTAAATGTCAGCTGGTAAGTAACGCCTCCGTTTAAATGAAGATCGGGTGTATAAAACCAGGAATCCGTATCGTAATTCCAATTTGATTGCACCGCCAATGCTCGGTTTGTGAAATGAGATCCTGGATTATTTAGCAATGTCCAACTGTTTCCGCCACCAAAACTTTGCGTTTTTGTGCAAATAGGCAGAGAGGTAGAATATTCAAAATCCTGAACATACGGCACATTTATCGGTAAACAATTGGTAGCAAAATCAATTCCTTTCCACATGCTTGTATCGGATGCACTGCAAACTGATCTGACATATAATTTATAGTTAGTAGCAGGTTGAAGGCCTGTAATACTAATAGAAGAATCTGTTGTACTACCACTAGTTGTCAATCCTGCTGAACCACTCCCGGGTATCCCACTTGTTCTTGCTTCCCATAAAAATTGGATAGGTGTTGTACCCAAAGGATAGCTCTTCCATTGAGCTGAAGCACTGTATGGATTTGTATTGGTTATTTCAATACTCTTAGGGAAGAAACATCCTGATAATGGTGCGTAATCAAAAATTATATTAGGCCTTGTAGTGGTGGTGGTGCTTGTAGTGTTAATAGTATTGCATAACTGACCCAAATTATCGGCCCTGTAAGTATGAGAACCATTGAATGGTAAGCCGGTTGTCCAGGGGATTGTTACATTCTCTGTATAATTTGAAGTAGCACTTCCATTACATATTTCTACAAGAATATTCTCCACTCCGTTCCAAAAAAAAGGCGCTGACAAAGTAAGTGTGTTAATACCCACTACAGGTACAAAATCTACCTGATCAATATAAGTAGTAGTGCCGCTTTCCCATAGAGAAGTGCTTAATGTGGAGATATTAGTACTCTTCAATCTCACACTTAGCCCATCTATTGTACCAGAAAATCCATTGAGCGATAGTACGTTAAATTTTACCGTGTTAATATATCCAACAGTCATACCCGCAGCCGTTAATTCGTTGGCTTTGTATAAGTATTGGGCCCTGCTACCTTCATAATAATCCTGTAAAGGACAGGGATAGCCGGTTGAAGAATTTCCAATAGTTCCTGATCCAATGGCAATGTCAATTTGGGAGTAAGCGCTAAGTGCATTTAGACATAAAGCAAACAGGAAATAAATTAGTTTCATAATAAATTAGTTTTGATTTGATTGATATTCGAATATAGTAATATTCCTAAAAAATAGTAATATTCCTAAATAAATATTTTTCGAGAGCCTCATTGATCATATACTCCTGAAACTATTTCAATAAAATTGGTTGATTATTACATTTACTAAGGATTAATCCCAATAAAATATGTTCACTTTATACTAGTTTTTATTCCCCAAAAATCATTTTATCCCGAAAAATCTACACTAAACTATATTTGCCGCCCATAAATAGCACATTCATGTACAGATCACATACCTGCGGGCAGCTCAGACTATCAGAAAAAGGCACCCAAGTTACCCTTGCCGGATGGGTACAAACCGTTCGCAAATTTGGCAGCATCACCTTTGTGGATCTTAGGGATCGCTATGGCATTACCCAACTATTGTTCAACGAAAACCTGAACCAACAATTGGATGCACAGCCTTTGGGTCGGGAGTTTGTTTTGCAAGCAACTGGTACCGTAAATGAACGAAGCAATAAAAACGCAAACATCCCAACAGGAGAAATAGAAATTTTGGTTGCCGAGTTTACCATTCTCAACAAATCTGCGGTTCCCCCATTTACAATACAAGACGATACCGACGGCGGCGACGACCTTAGGATGAAATACCGATATTTGGATCTGAGAAGAAATGCTGTAAAACGCAATTTGGAATTGCGCTATTCTGTAAACCGTGCCGCTAGAAATTACCTGCACGATCAAGGATTTATGGATATTGAAACCCCTTTCCTCATCAAATCTACGCCTGAAGGTGCCAGAGATTTTGTAGTGCCTTCCCGGATGAACCCTGGCCAGTTTTACGCTTTGCCGCAATCTCCACAGACTTTTAAACAATTGCTGATGGTAAGCGGATATGACCGATATTACCAGGTGGTAAAATGTTTTAGAGATGAAGACCTTCGGGCTGACCGTCAACCTGAGTTCACCCAGATAGACTGCGAAATGGCTTTTGTAAAGCAGGAAGACATTCTAGCAATGTTTGAAGGACTGATCAAATCCATCTTTAAAGAAGTAAAAAACATAGACTATTCTGAAGTGGTACAGAGAATGACCTGGGAAGATGCCATGTGGAACTATGGCAATGACAAACCGGATATCCGCTTCGATTTGAAGGTCACAAACTTAAAAGTGCCTTCAACTATTTTCTTATCAAAGCAATCTGAAGTTACACAATCACCTTTGGCTAGGGAAACTGGGTTTAAAGTTTTTGATGAAGCAGAAACATTGGTGGCAATTTCAGTACCTGGTGCTTCAGAATATACCCGCAAACAAACAGATGAACTTGTAGAATGGGTAAAACGCCCTCAAATAGGAATGGGTGGCCTGGCTTTTGGAAAAATGAATCATGATGGAACTGTAAAAAGCTCTTTCGATAAATTTTTCAACGAAGATCAATTGAAAAATTTGGCTGCATATTGCAACGCTAAACAAGGAGACCTTGTACTTATTCTTGCTGGAAGAGAAGAGAGAACCCGCAAGGCCATCAGCGATCTGAGAATGGAAATGGCTGAAAGATTGGGGCTAAGAAAGAAAGATGAGTTTAGACTTCTATGGGTACTTGATTTTCCTTTGTTCGAATATGCAGAGGAAGATAATCGTTGGGTAGCAAGGCATCATCCGTTTACATCTCCAAAACCCGATCAGATAGCGACCATGATCAACAACAACCCTGTTATTGAAAATGCAGCGGATTATCTTAATCACCCTTATGCCAACATTAAAGCCAATGCTTATGATATGGTGCTCAATGGCAACGAAATAGGTGGAGGTTCTATCAGAATTTTTCAAAGAGAACTCCAGGAAAAAATGTTTGCTGCTTTAGGAATGGATGAAACAGAACAACAGCACAAATTCGGGTTTCTTTTAGGGGCCTTTGAATACGGTGCACCGCCACATGGCGGTATTGCTTTTGGTTTCGATCGTTTGTGTTCTATCCTGGGCGGCAGCGAAAGCATCCGCGATTTTATAGCCTTCCCAAAAAACAACAGCGGTAGAGATGTGATGATTGATGCCCCATCTGCCATTGACCAAAAACAATTTGACGAATTACAAATAAAACTAAACCTAAAATAATAACAGTCCAATTTCCGTTATTTCCATAATCCAATTTTCTTCTTCCAAATGATAATGACCTATATCTATCGATTCCTTAGCCTTGTAATTAATACAGTAGCCATATTACTTACATTTTCCTTTTTTGTGAGTATTCCAATGCTGATCTCTTCACCAATAACGCTATTTTCTGCATTCCTGATTGTTTCAGTAATATTGTATTCCTGGTTTAGTTACCAATTTAGAAGAGACGTACTACAGCGCCATTTAGTAGTGAAACATTCATTACGTGATTGGGTAAGAGTTAATGGTTTTGTGTCCCTTTTCTTTAGTGTGCTTTGCATTGTCAACGTGCTTTACTTGTTGCAACACCCACAAATATTTGATGAAGCATTGAAGGAATATAAATTTGCGATAACGACAGACAAAATTTTTGGTATTTTTTATGCAATGATGGCATACGGTTGCATCTTGCTCACACACATCTTGTGGACCTTTGCTTTAATGAAGAAAAATGAATCATTTTTTAAATAATACAAACTTTGAAGCACCTTTTCAGGTGCTTTTTTGTTACTTTATAAAATGAACCCAAATAGCCCATTAGCCGAAAGAATGCGCCCCAAAATATTGGATGATTTGTTTGGTCAAGTGCATCTAACTGGAAAAGGAAGCATCTTAAGAACTGCAATTGAAAATGGAAATATTCCTTCCATGATATTGTGGGGGCCACCTGGCGTTGGTAAAACGACCATTGCAAATATAATAGCTCATACATTGGCTATTCCTTTTTATCAATTGAGTGCCATAAGCAGCGGTGTTAAAGATGTAAGGGAAGTAATAGATCAGGCAAAAAATTTAGACCGAGCCATTTTGTTTATTGACGAAATTCATCGTTTCAACAAAGGCCAACAGGACGCATTGTTGGGTGCTGTAGAAAAAGGAACGATTACATTGATTGGCGCTACTACTGAAAATCCATCATTTGAAGTCAACTCCGCATTGTTGAGCCGATGCCAGGTTTATGTACTTAAATCACTAACCAACGCCGAATTGATTTCGTTACTAAATGATGCAATTCGAAAAGATGAATGGTTACAACAATTCGATATTGAATTAAAAGAAATAGAAGCTCTAATCAATATATCAGGAGGTGATGCTAGAAAGCTGTTGAATCTATTAGAACTGGTATTGCAGACTTTCCCAGAATCATCCAATAAAGGAAAATTGGTTATTGATGACCAACTGGTCATGTTAGTTGCTCAAAAGAAAATAGCTTTGTATGACAAACAAGGTGAGCAGCATTATGATATCATTTCAGCTTTTATAAAAAGTATGCGTGGCAGCGATCCCAATGCGGCAGTATATTGGCTTGCCCGCATGATAGAAGGTGGAGAAGATGTAAAATTCATTGCCCGCCGTATGCTCATTTTTGCAAGCGAAGACATTGGCAATGCCAATCCAAATGCACTTTTATTGGCAAATGCTACCTTTGATTCTGTTTCTAAAATTGGCTACCCGGAAAGCCGTATTATTTTATCACAATGTGCTACATACCTTGCCTCTTCAGCCAAAAGCAATGCAGCTTATCAAGCAATTGAATTGGCGCTTGAAACAGTTGCTAAACATGGTGATCTGCCTGTCCCACTACATATACGAAATGCCCCAACCAAAATGATGAAAGATATGGACTATGGAAAAGGATACAAATATGCTCATTCATTTGATGGTAACTTTGCAGACCAGGAATACCTACCCGAAAAAATTTCAAACAGCACGCTTTATAATCCTGGGAACAATGCCAGAGAAATAGAATTAAGGAAATTTTTAAGAGAGAAATGGGGGGAAAAATACGGATATTAGGGAGATGCAGCACTTTTATTGTTATTTTGTAACCTAAAACAACCACAATTATGAAAACAGTCATTGTTCCTATTGACTTCTCCGAAACCTCTTTACATGCTGCTGCTTACGCCGCAGAATTATTAAAAGGCCATTATGGCGTAACGATGTTACTTTATCACAGCTATTCAAAAGATGACGAAAAAGAAGAATCAGAAACAGTGCTCAATCAATTAAAAGAGCAAATTAGAACGAGGCACTTTATAATAATAGATTTGTTGGTACACAAAGAAGACAACTTTGTGGATGGATTAGAACGAGCAGCAAGACACAGAAAAGCTGATTTGGTTATCATGGGCATAACCGGTCGGTCTGCACTGGCACAGGTTTTCATAGGAAGTAATACATTAAAGTTTGCAGATACTAGAGTTTGCCCACTATTAATCATTCCTCAGCATGCAGCATTTCGCAATATAAACAACGTTATGTTGGCTTCTGATTTCAAAGATACATTTCAGACTACTCCTTCTGGACAGATTAAAGAATTCCTCACAAAATTCAGCCCAAAACTTCATATCGTCAATGTTGATCCCGAACACTTTATTTCACTTTCCGATTCTTATGATAAAGAAAAAGATCAACTCAAAAATATGTTTGAAGAGTATAATCCGCTGTTCTATTTTATGCGGCTTTATGATATAGAAGAAGCATTAAACATGTTTGCTGAAGAAAAAGATATTGATTTGATTATTACCATTCATCGCAACCATTCATTTCGCGAAAAATTATTCAAACGTAGTCGTACAAAAAGTATTTCCTACCATAGTAATGTGCCCATTTTAATAGTTAATGAGTAAATATTTTATTTAATAGCATCAGGCTTTTGCATTAAATGGGTAAAATTTTTCAACTTAATAATTTTGAATTGGATGACTACATTGTCATGGACCTGTAAAACATTTGACACGTTATCTCCACATGAATTATACAGCATTTTAAGGTTGAGAAATGAAGTGTTTGTGGTGGAACAAAATTGTGTTTTCCAAGATGCCGATGACAGAGATCAGCAATGCTTTCATTTATTGGGGTTTTCAGGTAATTATTTGTTTGCCTATGCAAGACTAGTGCCTCCTGATATTTCGTATAGCGAACCTTCAATAGGTAGAGTAGTCACCTCTCACGCCGCAAGAAGATCAGGCGCAGGTAAACAATTAATGTCAAAAGCTATTGAGCAGTGTTATGTTCTATTTAAAGAACAGCCTATAAAAATTGGAGCGCAATTATACTTGAAAGCATTTTATGAAAGTTTCGGATTTATTCAGATAGGTGAAGTCTATGATGAAGATGGAATTGAGCATATTTATATGATTAAGGAGGTAAAATAGTTCAAACAACAACATCGGAGTAAAACATCAATAATTCTATCCCTTTATTCTACGCTCTTTTGTATTTCAATGAGTAATACAAATAGTTATAATTAGCTCGGTAATTGATAATCTAAAAATAATTTCGATCATCAATTATAATTAATAAAAAACAACTAACTTGGTCTTTGTTTCGGAGTTTTAAATAGATGTATTTTCAAAATAGTTACTTATAAATTAAGCATCTAAACCTGAAACCGAAAATCTAATATCCCAGGTAATCTGAATTGATAAAGTTCAAAAAACCATATTTTTCCTAAACAAGTATTTAAAGGGAGTAAGCTGAAAAGCCCAAAGTGAGTAAGCATCATCTTAAAAAAATTACCGAGACTATGAAACAAATTTTCATCGCTTTTTGTACGTTGCTGTGTATTGTAAGCACAATGGCGCAACCTTGGCAAACAACAATCGGATCTTCGATGCCCGAAAATAAATGGGCAGTCATTGAAGATAAAACTATTGGTAGGTTTGTAACCATTGGCAACTCTATTAACGTTGACAATGTCGGCAGTTTGTGGATTGCTAGCTATTCTCCAAATGGAGTTTTGCTTAGCAGTGCATTAGCTAATAACAGCAAAAAAATGATAGCAAGAGATATCTGCCTTGCTCCATCTGATCCAAGTACCCCTAATATTACCCCAACTTATTATGTTACAGGTTGGACTATCTCAACCAACCTAGCCAATCAAGTGAGCCAATCATTTGTTGGAAGGATGACTTTAAATGGTGTATTTCTATGGTATAGAGAGAGCCCTGTTATTGCAGGAACATCTCCATTAAATGAGGAAGGCGTAGCAGTTGCAACGGCCCCCAATGGAGATGTCGTATTTGCTGGTCATGTTTATACAAACCAAACTCCTGGTGGTGCCGGAGGAGTAAGAATTAAAATGGCAAGATTTACTTCTACGGGTGCACAAGTCTGGTCTAATGTTTACAACAGTGATGGCAATTGGAAAGTTAGAGAAATAACAAAAGGTACTGCCTCTCCTAATTGCCCAACCCCTACTACTACTCCCGGAGAATTTTTGGTAGTTGGGGATGCAACAATTAACACAGCTTCCGGAGCTTCTCAAACGCAGGCTTTTTGTGCTTTATACAATGGTGCTGGTACAGAATGTTGGAAAAGTATTTACCCGGCACAAACCACCTCTACTTCAAATATTACTGGAAGCGGTGCATATGATGCAGCATTGGGTGTTAATGAATATGTAGTAGCTGGAGTTGCTCAATATGGTGGCACAAGAGGATCAACTTCTTGCACTCCTTATTTCTATAGAATTGATTTATCCGGAGCCTTAAAAAGCAGTGCCGTATATACCAATCCAAACAATGGTCCACTTGGATTGTATCCAAGATGTTTGACATTTGGATCACCAACAGATGCAAGCGCAGGTAAAATTGTTTCCGCTGGTCCATCTTTTAGCAATAGCGCTTTGGCCTCAATCAGCCTAGATAGCGTTGGGGGTAATGCAAGTATAAAAGTATATCCTGGCAACGCTACTGCAAATACAGGAACCGGTCCATTCTATCTGGACGATGGTCCATCAGAAGGAATTTTATTTTATAATGCATCGGTTGCCCCTGGTTTTGTAATTAGTACCAATGCATTTGCATTGCCAGGTGTTTATGGAAATGGTGATGCACACTTGGTAAGAACCGACATTAATTTGAATACTCCCCTTTCATGTTCAGCAATTCCAATATTAAGCAGGCAGTTGACAACAGGAGGCCGTACCAGTTTAAGTTCAACAATCATTGCGAATCAATGGATGTCTTTTCAGCCAACTTCAACAACATTTGGCGTACAACAAGTCTTTTGTAAAGATGCTTGTACAGTGACCGCTGCTTATACCTATACAACCACAGGAAATACAGTCGTCTTCTCAGGAACTGGCACGGGAAATGGCACACTATCTTATAAGTGGATTTTTGGGGATGGCACAACTGCCAATACCCAGAATGCAACTAAAACATTCCCTACGGGCACTTACAATGTTTGCTTGTTAGTTAGCAATGTATTTGCTCCAGGAGACACTTGCAGAACAGAATCATGTAAGTCTATTGTCATTGCCAATCCATGTAGCGTAAAGGCAGGATTTAGAGACAGTCTGATTTGCGGAAAAAAGGTGAAGTTTATCAATACATCTTCGTCATCTTCTACAACTGCTGTAACATATAAGTGGACATTTGATGATACCATACGTTCAACATCAAACAATCCAACAATTAGTTTTACAAAATGTGGATTACACAAGGTAAGATTGATTGTATGTACCAACAATACTTGTTGCGATACCATTATCAAGATAATCAACATACCTTGTTGCGAACTGAAGCCTGATTTCTGCTTAAAAGACTCTGGCAGGTTTGTTACCATCACCTATGATAAAACTTTAAATGGAACAACAGCTACTTATGCTGTATTTCTTGATGGGGTTGCCACTTCATGGACTTCGGGAAGTAAAAAACAATTAACAGTTGGGGCTCATACTATTTGCCTTAAAGTTTCTAAAGTAGAATGCCCAGGTGATACTTGTTGTGCAACTTGTTGCAAAACGATTACAGTTTCTAATGCATGTACAATGGTAGCAGATTTCTGGTACCAGGTACAAAGTAATGGAAAAGTAGTATTTACCAATAAGACAAACGCAACCAATTATACAAGCGAATGGAATTTAGGAGTTGGCAGTGGAAGTACAGTCACCAGTCCTACACAATCGTATAATCCTGGTACCTACTTTGTTTGCCTGACAACTACCAGCATCAACGGTTCTGATACATGTATATCCAGAACATGCAAACGAATTACGATAGAAGCGCCATGCGTTCCGCTTCCTAAATTTGGAGCATCCTATTGTTTAGGCACTCCCCTGACGGTTCAATTTACAAATCCTGTTTCAACAAGTCCAAACACCAACTTTACATGGTATTTTGGAGATGGGGAATCTTCAACTTCGTCTAACCCAACTCATACATATGCATCTCCCGGAACTTATAGTGTTTGCATGTATAATGGCTACAATGACTATTGTGGTTTCAAATCATGTTACAGTGTAATTGTTTCACCCAATGCTTGCAATAACATTTGCGACCAACTTCCAACTTCACGAGATGGCCAACGAGAAAACCCGATGGCAGTTGAAATCGTTTCGACAAGCCAAAATGGAGTGACCGTAGATCATACTGAAGCATTCAGAAATGAAAAATTATTAGCTGAGAACGAAGATCAGCTTTCAATTTACCCAAATCCAGCTTCACAGCAGGTTCAGGTTTTGATGAATTCGAAAAATAAAGCATCAAGCGAAATAACCATTTTGAACAGCATGGGTGGAATGATGTACAAGAAACCCGTTTCACTGACGATAGGGAAAAATACATTTTCAATACCCATTCAAAACTTGGCAGGAGGCAATTATTTTTTAAGAATTAATGCAGGAGAAAAGTTGCAAACAGCTATGTTTACTGTAAAGAAATAACCACTTCCAATTGTTAAAAT
>JANPHE010000192.1:0-4933 GCA_031424295.1 Segetibacter sp.
AAATAAAATTAACAGACAACAAAAATTACCTCAAAAATGGTATTATGCCATACCAATTATTTTGATATATGTGGCACTAATCATATTGATAGTTAGACACTTTAAGCGATGATGAAGCATGGAAAAAGCACTGTACAAAATAACTAAAGTTTCGTTTTGCCCACCGGGCAACAAATGATCCGCTTCGGCGAAGAACGAAACCGGTCATTAAGTGTTCTTATGGATTTGTCGGGTTGTTTACCCTGTTGATTTTGGCAAGTGGTATGCCTGTATTTTGTGCAATATTCGAACCATCTCTTTGCATTGGTCATTGTTGCAACCACTTTTAGTTATAATTTGATTCTTATGGAATTTAATACGACCATACCATTTTTCTTTCTGCTTTTTTTCGATCAAAATCGTGTTTGAACTCAGGGTAATATTTAATTGCGGAAATGGTACAGAGGTGCAGCATTTTTTTCAGTTCCTTATTTGCCACTTTGTGTACCCTGTTTTTCCCTTTACATTTGCAATAAGTGAATTATCAATTTTGTTATTAGAACCAACATAACTTAAAATACCGGTAATGCAGAATGCGAAATTATTAAGCACAAATTAGAGCAAATTTAAAATTGAATATACTTCACATTTTTTCAGGCTACGAGCCAACAACAATAATTTCTATTACTATTCTATCTTTTATTGCAGGTTTTATAGACGCTGTAGTTGGCGGTGGTGGACTTATTCAAACACCTGCATTGCTTATATCCTTTCCAAATACGCCATTGCCAACCATTTTTGGGACAAATAAAATTGCATCATTGTCAGGTACAAGTATTGCTGCCTTTCATTATTCCAAACGCATCAAGTTCAATTATAAGCTTCTATTTGCTATTTCAATTTGCGCCGGAATGGCTTCATTTTTAGGAGCTAAAGTTGTTAGTTACATCAATGTAAACACTTTGAAGCCGGTAGTTTTAGTAATACTAATAGCTATCGTAATTTATACATTTTTTAAAAAGAATTTAGGGGCAGTTCATACCAAAAACCTACCGGCTAATACGCAGCTTATTTATGGTTCTCTGATTGGCATTGTGGTTGGTTTTTATGATGGTTTTTTCGGGCCGGGAGCAGGAAGCTTTTTTGTTTTGGGTTTCGTAGTTATTCTAGGTTTTGAATTTGTTCAAGCTTCGGCATATTCTAAAGTTGTCAATTGCATGACTAATATTTCAGCATTATTCGTATTTATCAAACAGGGTAATTATTTGTTGGAACTTGCAATCATCATGGCAGTTTGTAACGTAACCGGAAACCTAATTGGGGCAAGGCTAGCTTTGAAAAAAGGAAACACTTTTGTAAGAACCTTTTTTTTAATCATAGTCACGCTAATGATTTTGAGATACGGTTACGATATATTTTTTAGGTAAAAGGATGGAATTAAAATCGGTTGTTGTTTGAAAGAAGCATGATGTCATACCAAGACCTAAAACGGATTTTCTCGCATTGCAATTATTTTTTTGCATGTTGTATTTCACTTATCTGTATAAAATAAAAAGAAGGTTTGAAGATCCAATATTTGCGAATCAAATAATACCTTTAATTCAAATAATTTAATGAATGGCAACACATTTTTCTATGAAGCGATTAATAAAGGTTTTTATGGTTTTGTTATTGGTATTTTATTTTCAAACCGGAAGTGCATTTGCTCAAATTGGAAGTGGTGTTTCCGTTGGATTCAATTTAATTTCGGCAGTTGCCCGCGGTAGTCGTGCAAGAAAACAGGAAAAGCTTATAGAACAATCCTCGAAGCAGGAGAAAATTGCGGGCTCTAATGTAACTGTGCTAAGGGTAAAAGAATCTGAAATAAATAGCAAGGCTAAAAAAAATATTATAGCGTTGCAAAAGCGTTTAGACCAATACGGCATTCAGTATAAAAATAACCAACCATTAGAAATTTCTAAAAATGACAGTGATTTGATAACTATTCAAAACATTGATGAAAACTGGCCTTCCGAAAATTATTCAAGTGAACTTAGAGCTTATAAACGATATGCCTTTCAACTAAAACAAAAAATGGCTGCGGTTCCTGTAAATAGCTTGAGCAATTCTACAAGCGATGTCAAAGAAAAAACTGATACTGCTAGCGTTAAACAGTAGCGGATCGTTTTTTCATGCATACCGATTATGCTATGTAATCACCAATTAGAATACAATTGCAAAACTCCCCAACAAACTATTAATTTTTTATGATTTTAAAAAGAAGAGATTTTCTAAGCTTTGCAGGAATTGCGGCAGTAGCCGGAGTTGTAAATGGTTTATATGCATGTAATACTAAACCTAAGGAGGAAAAGGATAATTCAGGTTCTGTTTTAAAATCAATGACCGGTGATGTGGTTCCAATTTCAATATCAGAGCGAAAAGAGAGAATTGCAAAAGCACAACGCCTCCTTGTTGAAAACAAAATGGAAGCATTGGTACTTGATGCTGGTACGGGATTAAATTATTTTACTGGGGTTGGTTGGTGGCCGAGTGAAAGAACAATGGTGGCAATTATACCAGCATCCGGACCTGTAACCTATGTTTGTCCCGCTTTTGAAGAAGCCCGATTGCGGGAAAAGATAACTATAGGAAAGGATGTATATGCCTGGCAGGAAGATGAAAACCCTTTCAGCCTTATTGCTACAACTTTAAAAAATGCGGGTATCGTTTCAGGTAATATTGCCATAGAAGAAAGTGTTCGTTTTTTTATTGTTGATGGTATTCGAAAAGAAGGCCCACATTTAAACTTTGTAAGCGGGGACCCTATTACTATTCCTTGCCGTATCATTAAATCTGTGGCTGAAATAAAGCTAATGCAAAACGCGAGTGATATAACGCTTGCTGCAATCAAACACTGTACAAGCTCATTAAAAGAGGGGATGTCTCAAAGTGATCTTTCTTCCTTAATTATGTCGGCACAGGGCGATTTAGGAGGCAATCCTGAATTTGCATTGTGCTTGTTTGGTGAGGCTTCTGCTTTTCCTCATGGAACCAAAAAACCACAACAGCTTAAGAAAGGGGATATCGTATTAATGGATTGCGGCTGTAGTGTGGAAGGATACAATTCAGACATAACCCGCACAATTGTTTTTGGTGAGCCCAACAAACGACAGCAGGAAATATGGGCACTGGAAAAACGAGCACAAGCAGCAGGATTTGCTGCAGCAAAAATAGGAGTAGCCTGCGAAGCCGTAGATGCTGCTGCCCGCAAAGTAATTACTGATGCAGGTTTTGGACCAGGATATAAATTGCCCGGACTACCACACCGTACGGGTCATGGTATTGGCATGGATGGACATGAATGGGGTAATATGGTAAAAGGCAATAACCGATTGTTGGAGCCGGGAATGTGTTTCAGCATTGAACCAAACATTTCTATTGTAGACGAATTTGGAGTGAGGCTAGAGGATTGTGTTTATATGACTGAAGATGGCCCACGATGGTTTTCTCAGCCTAGTAAATCTATTGAAGAACCGTTTGAAGTGTAATTTCAACAATCTATCTTTTTCTTCTATCAAAAGGTTCTAGCAGGAAATCCTAAGTCGCTTATTTTAAACTATTGGTTTTGTATTGGGGAAAATCGCTTTAGTTTTAAACCATAATATTAAGCTAACTAAATCTCCGATTCCGAACGATCAATTCTTAGTTAATAATACACAATTCTCCAATCTTAATTCTAATTTCGTCTTCCCATCATAAAATAATAAAGCATGCCCGAAACAATAAATCCGGCAAACCAGGCATAATGATAAATATCAGAAACCCATGGCCAAAAAGTATCTGTTGTTACAATATTCACATTCACTAAAAAACCGGGAACATTTGGCAAAATACCTAGTACGAGTGCAATGATGGCATTAGCATTGTAACCATTGGTAAAACTGTATTTTCCATTAATAGAATAGAGTTCGTCCACTTGCAGTTGCTGCTTTCTAATAAAATAATAATCGGCAATCATAATGCCTCCTATTGGGCCCAGTAAGCTGGAATAGGCGATCAACCATTTAAATATATAACCACTTGGGTCTGCTATCAGTTTCCACGGAAAAATGAGGATACCAACAATACCAGTGATGTATCCGCCGGTTCTGAAAGATATTTTCGAAGGTGAGAGATGTGCAAAATCGTTTGCTGGGCTAACGATGTTGGCAGCAATGTTGGTTGCCAATGTAGAAAGTGCAACGGCTATCATAGCCACGCTTACCAATAGTTTACTAGAAAATTTTCCTGCCAATACTAAGGGATCCCAAATGGTTTCGCCATAGATTATAAATGTGGCAGATGTAACTACCACACCAATGAAAGCGAAAAGAGTCATGGAAGGTGGCAGTCCAATAATTTGCCCTTTTATCTGCGCTTTCTGACTTTTGGCATAGCGGGTAAAGTCGGGAATGTTGAGCGATAGGGTTGCCCAAAAGCCCACCATTCCTGTGAGTGCAGGAATAAAGAAGTGGATGAAATCTGCAGTAGTAGCAAACTTAGATGGCTGGCTGAGAATAGGGCCCAAACCATTGCCAGCATTAATAGCCCAAAAGAGCAATGCCAACGCAGCTACCGGCAGAAAAAAAGCTTTGAATACTAATAATTTTTTAATACTATCTACCCCAAGATATACCACCCACATATTCACAAGCCAAAAAAGAAAGAAGCATATAGAAGGACCCGTTTGTAATGTCCATGATGCAGGAAATATTTGTGGTAAAGTTTCTAAAGAAGGTATCCATAATCGCATCATCAGGAAGATAGCATAACCTCCAATCCATGCTTGAATGCCAAACCATCCGCATGCAACAATAGCTCTTAGAATGGCAGGAATATTGGCTCCTCTAACGCCAAAACTTGCCCTTGCAAAAACAGGAAATGGTATGCCGTATTTTGCACCTGCATGCCCGTTCAGTATCATCGGTATCAACAC
>JANPHE010000193.1:0-6112 GCA_031424295.1 Segetibacter sp.
CTCTTATTAGCAGCATTTTTTTTTGAATGTATATCAGTATTAGAATATAACACGTTTCCCAAACATTTTTATTAAAACTCATTTAGAATCTTGCCTCGCTTTTTAAATTTAAATACTACCTCATCTGCAAAGTATATCTTATTCAAAAATTAATGTGTAAAAAATACACTAATTAAAATTAAATTACTAATTTTAACCTCTCAAGAAGCGATTATGCTTGCCCGCCTATCTCCGTTTCTTAGAATATTATCAATTAAAATAAAAAAACGATTATGAAGCTACAATTACTTTTTAGGTATTTAGTGCTGTTGATGGTTATGTTAACCTCCGGTCTATCTCCAGTTCAAGCCCAGTTTCCTGACACAAGAGATGATGTAATGTTTCAGGGATTTTGGTGGGATTCTTATCAAGATCCAACTGTTAGTTCAGAAGGTGGACTTTACAATTTCTTAAGGGCTCGTGCCGGTCAACTTAAATCTACTGGTATTGATGTAATATGGACACCGCCTCCAAGTCAAGGTGCAGGAATGGCTTATTTTCCTCAACAGTTATATGTATATGACAATGCTCATGGATCGGAATCTCAGTTACGGGCCATGCTTACTGAGTTTAAAGCTAAAGGAATACATGGGATGGCTGACATCGTTGCAAACCATAGAAATGGAACAAATGCATGGGCAGATTTTACTAATCCTACATGGGATTGTACTACAATTGTTTCCAATGATGAAGTAGTTGGGGTAGCAGGGCAAATTCAACCTTGTAGCAGCCAGTTAGATGAAGGAGAAGGCTTTAGTGGTGCAAGAGATATGAACCACAAAAGTGGAGTTGTACAGAGTGGCTACAAAACCTATTTGGCAAATTTAAAAGGTTTGGGATTTGATAGTTGGAGATGGGATTTCACCAAAGGATTTCCTGCAAAATATGTAGCGGAATACAATAATTCTTCTGCCCCCTATTTTTCTGTTGGAGAATATTTTGATGCAAATATTAGTTTGCTAACAAGTTGGGTAAATGCTTCAGCCAATACACTTTCCGGCACTACTAAAAAATCTGCAACCTTTGACTTTTCGTTGTTTTATATACTCGATAGAGCCGTAAAAGGCTCATGGTCAGAGTTAAACAATGGAGGAAAGATGCCAGGGCTGGCAGGAACTTTTGGTTTTGCTGAGTATGCTGTAACTTTTTGCGAAAATCATGATGCGCACAATATAAGTGGCAATGTCAATCAGATGAAAGCCAATGCATATATATTGACGCACCCCGGTGTTCCAATGATTTTTGCTAAGCATTGGTTAAGCAACAAACAAAAAATAAATGAATTAGTAGCGGTTCGCAAACAAAATGGCATTAATGCGTATAGTTCAATTGTCATAGACCAATCATCAAGCTTCTATGCAGCGTATATCGACGGAAAAGTGGCAGTAAAAATAGGCTCTGGTACTTGGTCGCCAAGCGGAACGGGATGGATACTGAATACTTCTGGCACAGACTATTCGGTTTGGTCAAAAATAAATATAACTACCCCAACCGTCATTCCTGAACCATACGTAGGTATCAGTATGATAGGGCCCGCAGTTGGTGGTTGGACTATTGATATTCCAATGACTACAACAGATGGTATTACTTATAAATTATACAGTAAAGATTTTGTTACTGGACCTGTAAAATTCAGAGCAGGTAATTCTTGGACAACCAATTGGGGTGACAGCAGTGTTCCCAACTGGAAAGTTGGCATTGGCACCCAAGATGGAAAGAATATTCCGGTAGTAGCAGGCAAATATGATGTTTCTTTCAATGTACAAACTGCTGCTTTTGTTTTTAGCAACCCTACTGTAGCCCCACCTAATAATTTTGTAAAATTATCATTGCAAGGAACTGCAACTACAAATCAAAATGTTGCGCTAACAACAACTGATGGCTTTAATTATTCATTACTAAATTATCAATTTGCGGCAGGTGGAGCAAAATTTAGAGATTCGTTAGGTACAACCACTTGGGGCAGCAGTTCATTTCCTTTTGGAAATGCAACTTTAAATGGTTCTTCTATTCCTGTTTCAGCCGGTGTTTATTCCCTTAAGTATAATCGGATAACTGGTTTTTATGAGTTTCTGAGTTTTGATAGCAGTGTAAGTATAATAGGAAGTGCTGTTGAAGGTCCTGTAGCAGTATGGACAAAGGACATCGCAATGAAATCAACGGACCTAGGTAAAACATTTACACTAGATTATACACTGCTTGCAGGTGAACTAAAGTTTAGGAAAAATAAAGGTTGGGCTATCAACTGGGGTGCTGCAGCTTTCCCAACGGGTACTGGTGTTCAGAATGGTGCCAATATACCTATTCCAGCGGGCACTTATACCATAAGTTTTAATGCAACTACAGGTGTTTATAATTTCAAGGCGAAACTTCCACCAACCATCCTTTCATTTACACCAACAAGTGCAGCCACTGGAGCAAGTGTTACCATTAAGGGAACTAATTTTACCGGCGCTAATGCTGTTAGTTTTAATAATGTGAATGCAAGCTCTTTCTTTGTACAAAACGACTCAACTATTTCTGCAGTAGTGGGAAGCGGTGGTACTGGAAAGGTGCGAGTAACTACTCCTTTGGGAACGGCTATATCTGTAGGCAATTTCACCTATGTTGTTTCACCAACAATTAGTTCATTTACCCCTGCAACGGCTTCTACAGGCACCGTTGTAACAATAACAGGAACAAATTTCACAGGAGTGAATGCAGTATCTTTTGGTGGTGTAGCGGCTACTTCTTTTACTGTTGTTAATTCAACTACTATTACCGCAACTGTAGGCTCTGGTGCAAGTGGATTTGTTACTGTATCAAGTCCTTCTGGAGTTGCCAACAAACCTAACTTTACTTTTTGTAAGCCCGTTACTTTGCAAGGCGTATCAGCAGGTGCAACATTACTTTGCTTTGGAAAAACTACTACAGTTTCTGCAAATGGTGTAACTGGTGCAGATTCTCTTGTAAGCTGGTACACAGCGGCAAATGGTGGGGGCACTTTATTAGGAACAGGATCTTCCCTTTCCGGCAGAGGCGCAGGTACTTATTTTGCAAGAGTTACTGGATTGTGTGGATCTGCTGTAGAAAATTCCATAACCATTGTGGGAGATACTGTGAAACCGACAATTACTTGTCCTTCAAGTATAGCTGTAAATAATGGAGTAGGATGTTCTAAAAACATTTCTGTACCTAACCCTGTTTTTGGAGATAATTGTGCTGTAAAATCGCTAGTATGGCAACTTACAGGTTCAACAACTGGCTCTTCAGTTGCTACCGGAATTAACTTTGTAGGAAACAGATCGTTTAGACATGGTACAACCACAATTAAATACACCATAACAGATAGTTCTGGAAATTCTATATTTTGTACTTCAACTGTGAAGGTTACAGATACTGTAAAACCAGTTTTCAAAAATTTTATAACTACTGTAAAAGATACAACTTTAGTTGATTGTTCCAAAAAAGTGAAATTACCAACAGTTGTATTTAATGACAATTGCGGAAATCCTACTTTGACATGGACAATGACGGGAGCAAATGTTGCTTCTGGAACTGGTCAGATAGACAGTATGATTTTAAGAGTTGGAACAACATCTGTAAAATACACATTAAAGGATGCAGCTAATAATACATCTACTGCCACTTTATCATACTCACTTATAGAACGAGTGGCGCCATTGATAACATGCCCTAGCAATATTTCTAGAACTGTAGCGGCATGCAGTACGTTGGTAAGTACACCTGACCCTATTTATTCAGATAACTGCAATATCATGTCTCTAACATGGTCCTTTACTGGAGCTACTGTACTTTCTTCAGCAACTACGGGCATAAAATTAGTTGGATCAAAAACTTTTAATGCAGGCTCTACCCAAGTAAAATACACGCTTAAAGATTCATCCAACAACACAAAAAATTGCACTTTTAATGTAGTTGTAAATAGCTCGGTTACATGTTTTTCATCCATTGCTAAAGGAAGTATCTTTCAGGAACAAAATTCCGATGAACTAGTTGCAAAAATTTCCCCAAATCCTACCACTACCTCTTTTGGACTGGTTGTAAAATCAAGTAACAGAGAAAAGACTACAGTTATTGTTTATAGTGGAGATGGAAAAATAATGGAACAATTCATAGCCACACCTAACAGAATTATGTTGGTAGGTGAACGTTATAAAAGCGGGCTCTACTTATTTAGTGTATTACAAGGCGAAAAGAAAACATCCGTAAAAGGAGTGAAACAATAATTTAATCAGAAGATTTCTTAAATCTAAAGAGGCTGTCCCAAAAAGGCAGCCTCCTTTATTTTGTATTGGTTACTACTATAGTTCCTTAAAAGTAATCAACCTATCCAACTTTATTGTCCTAGCGGCCTCTGTCTGGTGCAAAAATTCTTCAGCCATCTCAGGATCGTTTTCCTTTATGACATTAAAGCGGATTTCATGATACATGAAATCAGACAACTGCACGGTTGGTTCTTTGGAATCTATTACAGACCGCTGTTACAGACCGCTGTCCTTTTTCTTTCATTGGGTTGAGATGGAAAAGAGGCCAATAACCACTTTTTACTGCAAAATCCTGTTCATCAGCACCCTTGCTCATATCTATACCGTGTGCATTACAATGGCTGTGTGCTGTAACTAAAGATGGACCCGGATTACGCTTCAGCTTCCAATATAGTACGAAACTTATGTGAATCATTGGCTCCCATAGCTGTAGTGGCTACTTATGCTGTACCATGCGCAATTACTTGAAGAGCTAAATCCTTTTTGCCACTCACTTTACCATTAACTTAGAATTTAAACTAAAACTGATTTGCATCATACATCATAGTTGCAAAGGCAATGCCATTAAGGAACGCTTACATCGTCATTTAAAATTGAGAAATAAGAAAGAAAGACCACAGATCCTATCTAACGAGTATGGTTTTTGCGGACAAAGTTCCTTCAGGTGCCGTTATAATTAATTGATAGGTTCCCCTAGCCAACGACTTTGGTATCATTACACTATGGTTTGTAGAATAACTATGCGAAAAATCGCCTTTAAAAACAATTTTACCCTCAGCATTTGCAAGATTAATTTGATAAACTCCTGCAGGTTGGTGAATTAATTCAAGATGAATAACTCCCTGATTAATTGGATTTGGAGAAACTATCATTTCTCCTGTTAAAGGCTTTATTGAAACCAACCTAATACTGGAATAATCCGCTAGCCCGGATTTGTCCATTATTTTTATTCTATAATAATTGCTTCCATCCAATGGGCTC
Organism: Segetibacter sp.; assembly: GCA_031424295.1. Taxonomy (GTDB): domain Bacteria; phylum Bacteroidota; class Bacteroidia; order Chitinophagales; family Chitinophagaceae; genus Segetibacter. Next base: position 5,289 of record JANPHE010000193.1, read on the forward strand.
GCATCTTTCCACTTAAAGGTTGATCCGCCAGTTATACTATCAATCTTACCAATATTTGCAAAAGATCGCATGTCAGATGCCCGTTCTATTTCTATGGTTTTAATATCCTTATAATTCACTGCTTTCCACATCAATTGAACGTTATTTTTTTCCCTTACTGCAAAAAAGTATTCAAACCCTATCGGTAATGAGCCACCCGGAGGAGTGCCTGGTTTGGTATATAAAATTCCATTAAGTACATACCAATGCTGCCACTCTCCACCTGTACCTTGTTGCCATGTTTTAATATCAAAAGTTTTATTGCCTGAAGTATCACCTTTTATTCTATAAACTTTCAATGCTGCTTGGTTTCTGTTCCAAGTTAGAGGAGTTCCACTTTGTAAGACCTCTGGACCATTTGGCAACATTGGATTTACCTGTAAAAAATAAGCGTTGTCATCATAGGTAGGAGCACCACCATATACCTTTGCGATACCCGTAGAATCTATACACACAGCGGTATACTCATCACACGCAATCCCTTTGACAGAATCGCCATATGATGCAAAAAGCCTTGAGAGGAATACAACATGCCGCCCCCTTCGATCGGGATTGTCATAATGAGTATCGGTTATGGTATTTCGCATACATGGCAACTTCAAGAAGTTATTATTCTCAATCGTAATCAAAGGAGAATAGGGATTAGACAAAGCCTGTGCGCTGGTTACACTTCCTGATTGAGCAGAATTGTATGCCCAGCCTAAAATGGCCATTCCTGCACTAGTACCTCCAATAGGAATTTTTTTTACGGCAGACAAATAGTTAATCAAAGAATCAACAGGAGT